>CANRCO010000014.1 GCA_947629125.1 uncultured Bacilli bacterium
TTGGTTGGTATGAATAATAAAGGTCATGTTGGTTTGTTAACAGCTTACAACGAAAATAGCGTCATACCAGTTGTTTACCTTAAATCTAATGTTAAAATAACTAGTGGTAATGGTTCAAAAGAAAACTCCTTTAAATTGGCATTATAAAAATTATAATATTGCAATTAATAAGTTTGTGTGTTAAGATTATTAAGAATAGGGTTGATTGGAGTGAATGCTTATGCAAAATGTTAATGTTTTTAATTTACTTGATATTTTAGTAAAAATGTCTAATTCTAAATCTAATGCAGAAACTTTAAATGCTGAATTAGATGATTTACTAATGGAATTAGACCAAAAAGAAACGGCTTTGAATGAATTAACTAGTTCAATTAGTGATGATAAATATTTTGATGCTAGTAGTGAAATAGTTGACCGTAACATTGAAATTAGTACATCTAAAAAAATTCGTAATTTAGAACATGAAATAGTTGAACAACGTTCAAATTTAAGTGATTTAGAAGAAACAGCACAAAAATTAAATGAAGAAATTCTAAACTTAAATACGAAAATAAATAATTTTCGTTCATATTTAGAAGTTATAGAATTAAGAAAAAACTCTAGTCAAGATGAACAAGTTGTTTCATTATATACCCAAATTAGTTCTGAGGAACAAGAATATTTAATTAATTTAGAAAATGATTTAGAAATAAAAACTCAAGATTATGATAAATTATGTGAAAAAATTAATTCAGCTAAAGCGGCAATTGAAGCTAATGAACAAAACGTAACAAGTGAAAAACAAAAATTAGAAGAAATTCAAAACAACTTGGTAACTAAAAATGCATATATTAATTATGCTTTAAAAGAACAAGATGAACAACAAATAGAAAAATTACATGACCAAATAGATACATTACAAACAAAAATTGATGAAATCTATAACAATCCAGCATTTATTGTAAATAACATTAAAGAAATGATAGCTAATAATGAAACTGTTAAAATTGATAGTGAATTAAATCATTTATTAAATGAAATCGAAAAGATTCCTTATATGAATATTAACAGTGATACTAAGTTAGATGAATATTTAGAAGCTGCTACTAAAAAACGTGATGATTTTGTAAGTTATATTGAAAATAAACGTTATGAAGGTATTGATACTCCAATTATTGAACAACGAATTGAATATTTGAAAAATGCTATAATTGATAGTTCTGAAGATATTGAAAAATTAAAAGCTGAAGTTAAAAATATTGACACTAATTCAATAACTAAAGTAAAAGAGTTATTAGATTCTGCTGAAGTAATCAGAAAAAGTATTAATGATGAAATAGCTAGCTATGAAGAAAACGAAGATAATAAAACTCATAAGAAAGCAGCTGTTCAAGCATCTTTAAATCGAAAAAATTCAGAATTAAAAACGATTAATGAAATAATTAATGCTTATTTAAAAGACCAAAGAAGATTTATTGAAAATGCTAATGATATTGAAACTAATAAAATTGGTTCTTTACATAATTTAATTCAAGAATATGAAACAGAAATAAATGACCTTAAGAAATTATTAATCTTAAAAAATAAATCAAAAGATGTTATTGAAATTGAAAAAGACCAAGAAGAATTACAAAATTTAAATACAGAAATCGAATTAATTAATTATCGAGGTGGATTTAAAACAACTCCACGTAAGATAGTTGCAGATATTAAGAAAATGTTAGACATTGATTATAGTTACCATACTAGTGATGATGAAAGTGATGAAACATTAGATGCTGACCAATATCAAGAAATGTTAAATACTCCTGATTTTTCAGTAGATAATACAGTAGAAGAATTTGATAACAATGTATTTACTGATAATAAAAAGGAAGAAGGACCAATTAAAGTAATTAATATCACTCCATATGAAAACAATACGCAAGAGGAAAATAATACTGAGGAATTATTAGAAATAAATGATAATGACCAAGTAGCTAAGGAGGATTCATTATGGGCTTAGATATTAATAAAATAATTGAACTAGAAAATGGTAAAAAATATTTATTAACAAAGAAAACAATGTATTTAGGTAATAAATATTATTTTGCTAATCTTTATAAGGATAATCAAGTAGATAATCAAACTGTAAAAATCTTTAAAGAAAGTATGTCAGGTGTTGATACATTTGTTAGTGAAATAAATTCTAATAATGAGAATTATGAAACATTAACAAGAATATTTGATGCTCAAAATTAAAAAAAGTTAGATTTAATTTTAATTTTAAATCTAGCTTTTTATATTTTTTGCCATTTGGCTTCTAAATTATAACTTTGATTAATTGGTGTATTAAAATCAAATAATTTATTATTATAATACCAACCTAAGAATTTATAACCTTTTTTAACTGGGTCGGCTGGTCTTTTAGCAACCGAACCTTTTTTAATGTTTTGAGGTAATGGTACTTCTTTACATCCTTTTGGATTAAAGGTAACTACATAATAAATATTTTTTTCTGGTTCAACTTTATTTGGAGTTGTTGTATTTTGATTACTATTAGTATTGTTATTAGTACTAGTATTATTGTTAGTAGTAGTATTTTTATTTGTTGTAGAACTAGTACTTTTTTTAGTAGTTGTATTATTGTTAATAGTTGGTATCTTAGTTGAACTTACACTACTTTTATTTTCTTGAGTAGTATTTTGATTAGTATCTGGAGTTTCAACATTTTGTTCTGTTTCAGTTTGAGTATTTTCAGTATTTTCAGAATTTTCAGAAGCATTATTATCAACAGTTACTTCTACATCATCATCTTGTTCAACTTCTTTTGTTATTGTTGAAATAATATAGTTTTGTTCATCATCACAAGTTAATTGAACTTTTAATGAATACTTATTTTCTGTAGTTTTTTTCATTTCAGCATAACTATTAGCAGTACTACATGATTTACCTTTATTATCAATTACCTTGTCAATATAATCTTTTTCAATTAATTCTTTTAAGGTTACTTTATTAGTTTTACCAATTTCTTTTGGTAATTTATCATCAGTATAGTATTTTTCCGCAACTTTCTTTAAATTTTGGAAGTTTTCTGCAAAAGTTTGTCCTTTTGTTGTAGTTTTATCATCTTTATCAATTAAAGATTTAAATAAGAAAAATCCAATTAAAAGTACTAATACTATAATAATAATTTTAAATATTAAACCTTTTATATTTCTTTGTTTTTTGTTTGTATCTTCATACATAGTCAAATTCCCCCTTTAACTGGTAATATAATTTACCATAAAATGTGAATTTTGTCAACTTTTTTATTGCAAATTGTTGTATTTTAGTGTATTCTTTAAAGGTATGCTTTTTTTGAAAGAAGTGAAAAATATGGAAAAAATTATAAATATTGCCGTAGTTGCCCATGTTGATGCTGGAAAAAGTACTTTAGTTGATGCTTTATTAGAACAAAATAATGTATTTGATGAACATACTACTTTAGTTGATTGCATCATGGATAATAATGATTTAGAAAGAGAACGAGGTATTACAATTTATTCAAAAAATTGTGCTATTCGTTATAAAGATTACAAGATTAATATCGTAGATACTCCTGGTCATGCTGATTTTTCTAGTGAAGTTGAAAGAGTTATTCGAACTGTTGATACTGTAGTTTTAATTGTTGATTCTTCAGAAGGTCCTATGCCTCAAACTCGATTTGTATTAAAAAAAGCTTTAGAACAAAATCTAAGACCTATTCTTTTTATTAATAAAATTGATAAGAAAGATGCGCGTCCTCAAGCTGTTGTTGATATGACTTTTGATTTGTTTATGGAATTAAACGCTACTGATGAACAATTAGATTTTCCAATTATTTATGGTATTGCCCGTGAAGGAATAGCTAAATTAAGTTTGGATGAAGAAAGTAATAGTATTGCGCCTTTATTAGATACTATAATTAATCATGTAGAACCATTTAAAGGTTCAGTAAATGACCCATTACAACTACAAGTTTCATCATTAGATTATGATTCGTTTATTGGTCGTTTAGGAATTGGTCGTATTAATAAGGGTGTTATTAAAACTGGCCAAACAGTTTCATTAGTACGTAATGATGGTAGTATTAGTAGTTTTAGAGTTACTAAATTATTTGTTGAAGAAGGAATAAACCGTGTTGAAAAAGATGTTGCATATTTTGGAGATATTGTAACATTTGCTGGTTGTAGTGATATTTCTATTGGTGATACAGTTTGTGAAAAAGATGTAATTGATGCTTTACCACCAATTAATATTGAAGTTCCAACTATGTCAATGAATTTTTT
Source organism: uncultured Bacilli bacterium (assembly GCA_947629125.1). Lineage (GTDB taxonomy): Bacteria > Bacillota_I > Bacilli_A > RF39 > UBA660 > RGIG4822. Next base: position 4,269 of record CANRCO010000014.1, read on the forward strand.
AGTAAATAATAGTCCATTTGCTGGTCTTGATAAAAAAAGTAAATTCTTAACCAATCGTCATATTAAGGAACGCTTAGAAAAAGAACTAGAAACTAATGTTGGATTATTAGTTGAAGAATTACCTGATAGTGATGGTTTTAAAGTTTCAGGTCGTGGTGAGTTACATTTATCAGTTTTAATAGAAAATATGCGTCGGGAAGGTTATGAACTTAGTGTTTCTAAACCAGAAGTTTTATTTGAAGAAAAAGATGGTAAGAAATATGAACCATTTGAAAAAGTTATTGTTAATTGTCCAAGTGATTATCAAGGTACAGTTATCAATGATTTACAAGAAAGACACGCTACATTAGAAGTTGTTAGTTTAAATGATGAAGGTTATGCTCATTTAGAATTTAGCGCTCCGATTAGAGGATTAATTGGTTATCGTAGTGCTTTTATAACTAATACTCATGGTGAGGGTATAATGGTACGTAGTTTTGAAGGTTATAAACCTTATGTTGGGGAATTAACTACTCGTAAAAATGGAGTATTAGTTTCGATGGAAAATGGTAAAACTTTAGGTTATTCTTTATATAATTTACAAGATAGAGGAACATTAATTGTTGAACCTGCTACTGATGTTTATACAGGAATGATTGTCGGTATTCATAATCGTGATAATGATTTAAATGTTAATCCTTGTAAAAATAAAGAAATGTCTAATACTCGTAGTAAAAGTAGTGATGAAGCAATCGCTTTAGTACCTGCTAAAACTTTTACTTTAGAAGAAGCATTAGAATTTATTAATGATGATGAATATGTTGAAGTAACCCCAAGTAGTATTCGATTAAGAAAAAGTATACTTGACCCAAATGAAAGATATCGTCATAATCGTTAAATAGGCTTAAAAAAGTCTATTTTTTTCTGTTCATAAATATTTTTAATATGGTATAATAATTATATTAAGGAGAATGGTTATGAACCCAGTCATGTTTAATATTGGTAAAATTAGTATTCGTTGGTATTCATTTTTAATATTAGTGGGTGTTTTAATAGGAGTTTTTCTTTTAATTAGAGAAGCTAAAAAGTTTGGTATACCTAAAGAAACAATTATTGATTTAAGTTTCTACACAATTGTTTTTGGTATACTAGGAGCACGCATCTATTACGTTATTTTTAATTATCAAGAGTATTCCACTAGTTTTTTAGATATCTTTAAAGTATGGCAAGGTGGTTTGGCTATTCATGGTGGTATTATTGCTGGATTAATAACTTTAATTTTATATTGTAAAAAGCATAATTTACCTATTTTAAGAATGACTGATATGATTGTAGTTTCTTTAATTTTAGCTCAAGCTATTGGAAGATGGGGAAATTTCTTTAATAGTGAAGCTCATGGTCGTGCTGTTAGCTTATTCTTTTTAAAAAATCATCATATTCCTAATTTTATAATTGAAGGTATGAATATTGGAGGAATTTATTATCATCCGACATTTTTATATGAATCATTATGGTGTCTAGGTGGTTTTGTTATTTTATTAGTTTTAAGAAAATTAAAAAAATTAAAAGTTGGTAACTTAACCTGTTTTTATATAATATGGTATAGTGTTGGTCGTTTCTTTATAGAAACATTGCGTACCGATTCTTTAATGTTTGGTGGTTTTAAAATGGCCCAAATTGTTTCGGTGGTAGCAATTATAATAGCTATAGGAATCTTAATTTATAATAGTAAAAAAGGAAAATATGAAGATTTATATCATTCAAAAATTATGTAAATAATTTATTTAGTTAGGAGGTGTTTTTATTAAAACTTGTTTTACTCCATCAACAACTGGTTTTATGCATATTGGGAATCTAAGAACTTGTTTGTTTGCTTATTTAATTGCTAAACATAATAATGGTAAATTTGTTTTAAGAATTGATAATACTGATATATCTAGGGAAGTTGCTGGTTCAGAAGAATTTGTTTATCAAATATTGAATACATTTAATATTCCTTATGATGAAGGTCCTAAAAAAATTGAAAACAAAGAATCTTATTATCAAAATGAACGCCATGAAATATATTTAAAGTATGCCGAACAATTAGTTAAAGAAAAGAAAGCTTACTATTGTTTTTGTAATGAAGCTAAGTTAGATAAAATGCGTATTGAAGCAGAAGATAAAAATGAAGTATTTATTTATGATGAAGCTTGCTACCATTTAACCGAAGAAGAAATTAACGAAAAGTTAAAATATGGTCAAGAATATGTAATAAGGCTACATATTAATGATGAAGAAACAACTTCTTTTTATGATGAAGTTTATAAAAATATTCGGGTATTTAACGATGTAGTAGAAGACCCAATATTAATTAAAAGTGATAAAACAGCTACCTATAATTTTGCTAATGTAATTGATGATTATTTATTTGGCATAACTCATGTCGTCCGTGGTAATGAATACCTAAGTAGTATGCCTAAATATATTCGAATTTATGAAGCTTTAAATTGGGAACCACCTAAATTTATTCACTTACCTTTGATTGTTAAAAAAAATAATAAAAAAATTAGTAAGAGATTAAATGATGACAATGTTTTAGATTTAATTAATGTTGGCTTCCTACCAGAAGCAATCTTAAATTATGTTGCGCTTTTAGGGTGGTCACCTAATGATACAAAAGAATTTTTTACATTAGATGAACTTATTAAAATATTTGACTATCATGATATTAACAAAAATCCTGCTATCTATGATTTAAATAAATTAATTTGGTTTAATAAGCATTATTTAAAAAAATTAAGTGATGATGACTATTTAGCGTTAGTTAAGCCATTTTTGAATAAATATTATGATGTAACTAATAAAGACTTTAATTATTTAAATAATATTTTACTTTTATATCGAAATCATATAAAATATGGTCTAGAAATAATTTCTTATGTTAAACCATTTTTTGTTAAAGATATTATTTTAAATGAAGAACAACAAAAGTATGTTGATACTAATAAAAGTATTTTAAATGAATTAATTACTAATTTAAAAAATATTGATATATGGAATGTTGATAATATTGTTAATATTATTGAGAAGCTAAAACAAGATAATGTTAATTTATATTATTTATTAAGAATAAAAATAACTGGGTTAGATAGTGGTCCCGCAATTGCTAAAATTATGGCGATACTAGGTAAAGATGAAACTATAAAAAGATTAGAAAGATGATGAATATGAAATTATATAATACCTTAACTAGAAAAGTCGAAGAATTTATTCCTTATAATAAGGATTACGTTACAATGTATACTTGTGGTCCGACGGTTTATCACTATGCCCATATTGGTAATTTGCGAACTTATATTTTTGAAGATATTTTAGAAAAAAGTTTAAATTTTTTAGGTTATAATGTTAAAAGATGTATGAATATTACCGATGTTGGACATCTAAGTAGTGATAGTGATTCCGGTATTGATAAAATGGTTAAAGGAGCTATTAGAGAACATAAAACTGTTGAACAAATAGCAGAGTTTTACACGTTAGAATTTCAAAAAGATTGCCAAAAATTAAATATTAAATGGCCCGAAATTGTTTCTAAAGCTACAAGTAATATTGCATTTTATATTGAAATGATTGAAGATTTACTAGCTAAAGGTATGGCTTATGAATCCGGCGGTAATATTTATTTTGATACAACGAAACTTACTGATTACTATGCTTTAACTAATCACATTGCAGATGATTTAGTGGTAGGTGTACGTGAGGGTGTTGAAAAAGACGACTTTAAGCATAATCAAGCCGATTTTGTTTTATGGTTTACTAAGTCGAAGTTTAGTGACCAAGAATTAAAATGGGATAGTCCTTGGGGATTAGGTTATCCAGGCTGGCATATTGAATGTAGTGGAATAAGTATTAAATATTTAGGAGAATATTTAGATATTCATTGTGGTGGAGTTGATAATATTTTTCCTCATCATACAAATGAAATTGCTCAGTCAGAGGCTTATTTAAATCATAAATGGTGCAAATATTGGTTACATGGTGAGCATTTGAATGACCAAACAGGTAAAATGAGTAAAAGTAAAGGGGAATTTTTAACCGTTTCTTTATTAGAACAAAAAGGTTATGACCCAATAGTTTATCGTTTTATGTGTTTAAATAGTCATTATCGCAAAGTATTAACTTTTTCTTATGATGCTTTAGATAACGCTAAAAATGCTTATGAAAAATTGAAAAATAAAATTAAAAGCTTAGGGAATGAAGAAATTAAAACAACTAAGTTTATTAATGAATTTAAAGAAGCTTTAAGTAATGATTTAAATACATCTCAAGCGATAACCACTCTTTATGATGTTTTAAAATCGGATTTGTTGGATGTTGAAAAATTATACTTAGTTAACCAATTTGATAAAGTATTATCTCTTAATTTAACTGGTCAAAAAGCTCAAAAAATAGATATGGAATTAGAAAATAAAATTAATGTAGCCATTGCTAAAAGGGAAGAAGCTAAAAAAAATAAAGATTATGTTTTAGCTGATAAAATTCGTGATGAATTATTAGCTGAAGGCATTATTTTAAAAGATACGAGAGAAGGAACTACTTACGAATTTAAAGAAGAGTAGTTCTTTTTATGTTATAATAAAAATGGTGAGGCGCTATGGCAAAAATATGTGTTATTGGTGGAGGAGCATCTGGTCTAGTTGCTGCAATATTTGCTAAAAGAAATGGGCATGATGTAACTATTTTAGAAGGTAATAATGAATGTGGTAAAAAATTGCAAATTACTGGTAATGGTCGTGGCAACTATTTTAATAGTAATATGGCTCTAAATTATTATAATTCTCAAAATATAGATTTATTAGAAAACATTGTTAATCCAGAAAATATAGCTAAAATAAACAATTTTTTTAAAGAAATTGGATTGGTAGCTAATATTAAAGACGGTTATTATTATCCTAATAGTAATCAAGCTATAAGCATTAAATCTGTATTATTAAATGAAATTAAATATTTAAATATAAAGATTGTTTATAACCATCTAGTTACTAACATAAAAAAAGATAATAATTTATTTTGTATAACAACCAATCAAGGTGATTTTATCGCCGATAAAGTTATTATTGCTACTGGTTCTAAATCTTACCCAAAAACTGGTTCAACGGGAATTGGTTATGATTTAGCTAAAAATTTTAATCATACAATTATACCTGTATTACCCGCTTTAGTTCAATTAAAAGGACAGGATTCATTCTATAAAGAATGGAGTGGTATTCGTACTACTGTTAATTTAAAACTATATGAAAACAATCAGTACATTAAACAAGAAAATGGTGAAATTCAATTAACTGATTATGGAATAAGTGGTATATGTGTTTATAATTTAAGTAGTTTAGTAGCTCGGGGTTTATATAAAAATAAAAGAGAAGTAATTCATATCAATTTTTTACCATTTTTAAATTTTGATAATGCAATGGAATTATTAGATTGGTTTGAAAAAAGAGCTACTGTAATAAAAAATAGAACCATAAGTGAGTTATTTGATTCTTTACTTAACTATAAGTTAGTTAATGTATTTTTGAAAGTTTTAAAAATTGCTAAAAATAAACACTGGTTTGATTTAACTAAAAATGAAAAACTAAGTTTATGTAAAATGTTAATCGATTATGAATTTATAGTAACTGAAACTAATTCTTTTGACCATGCTCAAGTATGTAGTGGAGGAATTCCTTTAAGTGAAATAAATACTAAAACTATGGAATCATTAAAGGTTAAAAATTTATATTTTACTGGTGAAATATTAGATGTAGATGGTCAATGTGGTGGTTATAATTTAGGTTTTGCATGGTTAAGTGGTATGTTAGCAGGTGAAAATATAAATGATTAGATTAAGACAAATAAAAATAGATATTTTAAATGATACACCAGAGGAATTGTTGACTAAAATTGCTAAAAAATTAAAAGTATCTAAGAATAAGATTAATGATTATAAAATTAATAAAAAAGCAATTGATGCTCGTAAAAAAGATAATATTAAATATATTTATGAAGTTGATGTATCATTAACAATTAATGAGGAATTTATTACAAAATTAAATAATCCCGATATTTTTAAAACTCCTGATGAAAGATATATAATTCCTCAAAAGGGATGTGAAAAACTATTAAATCGAATAATCATTGTTGGTAGTGGACCTGCTGGTTTGTTTGCTGCATATTTACTAGCTAAACAAGGTTATAAACCACTAATTATTGAACGTGGTGAAAAAATAGAAAATCGCATAAAAGATGTTGAAAAATTTTGGCAAAGCAATGAATTAAAGAAAAATAGCAATGTTCAATTTGGTGAAGGAGGAGCTGGAACTTTTTCGGATGGTAAGTTAAATACAACAACTCAAGATAAGTTATTTCGCCATAAAATTGTCTTAGAAACATTTGTTACCTGTGGTGCACCTCAAGATATTTTATATTTACAAAAACCTCACATAGGTACAGATAAGTTGCGTCAAGTAATAGTAACATTACGAAAAAAGATAATTAAAATGGGTGGAGAATTTTTCTTTAATAGTTGTTTAACTAATATCTTTATTGAAAATGATATATTAAAAGCTATTGAGATTAATAATGAAAAAGTTATACCATGTCAAAATCTTATTTTAGCTATTGGCCATAGTGCTCGTGATACTTTTGAACTTTTAAAAGATAAGAATGTTTTGATGCAACCTAAACCCTTTGCCGTTGGAGTAAGAATAATTCATCCACAAAAATTAATTAATGAAGCTCAATATGGGCAATTTTATAAAAATTTACCTAATGCTAGTTATAAACTAACTTATACAACCAAAAATAATCGTGGGGTTTATTCTTTTTGCATGTGTCCCGGTGGTTATGTTGTTAATGCTTCTAGTGAAGAAAAATCTTTAGTAGTAAATGGAATGAGTAATTATAAAAGAGATAATAAGTATGCTAATAGTGCAATAGTTGTTAGTGTTGGACCAAAAGATTATGGTTCTAATGTTTTAGATGGTGTAAATTTTCAAAGAGAGTTAGAACAAAAAGCATATAAAGTTGGTCAAGGTTTAATTCCTATTGAGACATGGCAAAGTTTTAGTAGTAATCAAAAATATTTATCTAATATAGATAAGGAAGCTTTTAAAGGTCAAACTAGATGGAGTAAACTAAATGAAATATTACCTAATTATGTAGTTGATTCTCTATTAGAAGCTATTCCCGAGTTTGCGAAAAAAATAAAAGGTTTTGCTAATATTGATACAATACTTGCAGCTGTTGAAAGTCGCACATCTTCACCCATAAAAATTGTAAGAGATGCTAATTATGAAGCCAATATAAAAGGAATTTATCCTTGTGGTGAAGGAGCTGGTTATGCCGGAGGGATAATTACATCCGCTATCGATGGAGTAAAAGTCGCCGAAAGTTTAATAAAAAAATACGATAATAAATAAAATTATCTGTATTTAGTTAAAACTTCATGAATGTAAGGAATAGGTGGTAATTCTTTATAAGAATATTTTAAATCTAAAAAGACTTCTTTTAACTGACTTAAAAATTCATATTTTTCAGTATAACTATCATATTGTTTTTCCGAAACATTATATATATTATTTTGAAATATTAAGCGATAGAAATTTAAAATAAAACCTAAACGGTCAAGATTTTGATTTTTATCAATACGATAGTTCATATAATTACAAAAATTATAAACATCTAAAGGAATATTTTCTGGTAAAAACTTATAAATACCAAAACTATCAACATCTAACAAATAATAATTATTATTTGTTATTAAAATATTTTCAAAATGCATATCGCCAATTAATACCTTTGATTTATGGATTTTTTGTAATTCTTTTGTAATTTGGATAATTAATTTTAAAAAATCATCAGTTGAGGCATTAAGATAATAATCAACTAAAGTAATACCAGGAATATAATCTAATACAATTCCTTTTAATGTTTGTTTATCTTTTATAAGACTTTCAATATTTGTAACGTGATTAAAATCTAAGTTTTCTTGAAGTAAATTAATTTTCTTTTCTTTTAATAGATTAGTATTATTAAAAATTTTATATATTAGCTTGTTACTATTATCAATATATATTTGATTAGAGTTATTTTCATTCTCTATCTTTTTTAAAGTTGTAAAATCTAGAGCATTATAATTAATTGTATTCATTCCATCACCTATAAGCAAGTTATATAATATCAATTTTATTATTATTTAGCAATTGGAATTTTTAGTCAAAAAAAAAGTACTAAGTACTTTTTATAAACTTTTGTTAACATTATCAATAGTTTTACCGTAATTAGGATTTTTACAAGTAAAGACGATATAAGAACCTCCTAATTCAGCGTTAACTTGTTCAGCTAAATTAACATCATAATCCCAACCTGCATTAGTTAATTTATTAATTTTTTCAGAATCATGAGAACCAACTATGCTAATAAAGTCTTTTTTATCAGGATAATCATAGCTATCAATTAATGTATTTAATACCATATTTGTTGTTTCTTGATTATCATATTCAGCTAATAATTTAAAATCAACGCTAGCTGCTTCATTACGAAAGTTTTGCGTATTAATAATACCAATTAATTGATTATCATTAAAGATTCCTTTAACATTTGGATTAGTTATTTTAAGATTATCATTAACTTTAGCTAATTCTTCTTCGTTTAATAAGCGAAATTTTATATTCATTATAAATTCCTCCTTTGAAGATATTATAACATAAAATTTTTGTTCTAAATATTATAATACTTAATATTTATCAAATTAATGTAAAGTGTTTTCATTATAATCTCGCACTACTTCAGCATCATCAAAATGATGTTTTTCTCGACCAATTATTTGATAATTTTCGTGACCTTTACCTAATATTAATAATACATCATCATCTTCTAATAAAGATAAACCTTTACAAATAGCATCTTTTCGATTATAAATTACTTCGTAATTATTTTTTTTGACACCAGTTAAAATATCTTGCATTATTTTTTTATTATCTTCTGTTCTAGGATTATCATCGCTAAAGATTACATAATCAGAATTTTCTGTAGCATATTCACCCATAATTGGTCTTTTTTTAGGGTCTCTATCACCACCGCATCCAACAATTGTAATAATTTTCCCTTTTTTATTTTCTTTAAATGCTTCAATTATTTTTAATACAGCATCAGGGGTATGAGCGTAATCAACAACAGCTAACCCTTTTTTTAATTTAATTTGTTCACAACGACCTTTTGGAGGATATATATCTTTAGTAATTTTAAAAATATTTTCAATTGAATAACCTAAATTATTAACGATAATTAATGCTGTTAAATAATTATAAACATTAAATTTACTTTTTAGATTAACATTAATAGTGTACTCTGTATTATCAAATTTAAACTTAATATTCATAAAATCTTTATTGTCTTGATAATTAATTATTTGATAATCACTAGGTTTAAATCCTAAAGTTATAGTATTTTTGTAATTAAATTCTTTGCCATAATTATCGTCAATATTAGTTATAAATAAACCATTATCACTAATATAATTTAATATTTTTAATTTAGCTTGTAAGTAATTTTCCATAGTTTTATGGTAATCCAAATGGTCTTGAGTTAAATTAGTAAATGCTCCAATTTTAAATTTCAATCCAGCAATTCTTTGTTGTTCTAAAGCATGCGAACTTACTTCCATTACCACTGTATCGCAGCCATTATCAATAGCTTTTAAAATCATATCATATAAATCTAAAATATCTGGCGTTGTGTTAGGTAATTCTTCTTGTTTATCTTCAAAATAAAAACCAATTGTTCCAATATAAGCTACTTTTTTATTTAATTTTTTTAACATTTGATAAGTTAAAAAACAGGTAGTTGTTTTGCCATTAGTACCAGTTACTCCAATTAAATCAATTTTATTAATTTTTTCACTGTAATTTTTTACTAAGTAATTGGTTAGATAATCTTTTGTATCATTAACAACTATTTTTTCAACCGGATAATCGCCATCTTTAGAAATTATTAATTTAGTAGCTCCTCTTTTAATAGCTTCATCAATGTAATCATGGCCATCAACATTTGCTCCAACTATTGCGACAAAAGTATCGCCTTCATTTACTTTTCGTGAATCAATTTTAATATTTAACATAAAAACTCCTTAATTAAAATTATTAACTATATTTTTAAACTCATTACCTCTTGTTTCAAAGTCAGGATATTGGTCCCAAGAAGCACAAGCAGGGCTTAAAAGAATGATATCGCCAGCACTACTAAGTTCATAAGCTTTGTTAGTTGCTTGAGTTAGAGTATCAAAAACGTATACATCCTTTTTATTTTTCATGGCAAAATCTTTTATTTTAAATTTTGTTTCCCCAAAACATAATATCGCTTTAACATTATCTAAATGAGGTGCTATATTATCAAAAGGAATATTTCTATCAAGACCTCCCATAATTAATAAAGTTGGGTCTTTAAAACTATCTAAGGCAATTATAGTTGATTTATTATTAGTAGCTTTTGAATCATTATAGAATTTTCTATGATTTAACTCGCGAACAAATTCAATTCGATGTTCAACTCCTCCAAAATCTTTTAAGAATGCTTTAATAGCACCATTTGAAACATTAAACATTTTAGCAATAACTATTCCAATCATAATATTTTCATAATTATGTGTTCCTTGAATTTTTATATCACTTGTATTAATAATAACTTCATCTTTATATATAATTTGATTATTTTTTAAATAGATATCTGCTTCATTACGCGAAGAAAAATATATTTTTTTTGAAATAATATCTTTACTAATATCTAAAACATCAGCATTTTCTTTATTTAAAATAGCTAAATCATTAGTGGTATGATTATTAAAAATTCGTTTTTTGATATTTTTATATGCGTCGAATGAATCATGAAAATCTAAATGAACTTCACTTAAATTAGTTAAAACACTTATATTTGTTTTAAATTTATACATATCACATAATTGATGGTCAGATATTTCTAATACTAAAATGTCACCACTTTTTAAATTTTCTACAATACTAGCTAATGGTATGCCGATATTACCACCGACAAAAACATTTTTATTAGTAGTTTTTAATAGTTCATAAACGATGGTTGTAGTTGTAGTTTTACCATTAGAACCAGTTATACCAATAATCCAGACATCTTTGGGAATTAAATCAAAACAAGCTTCCATTTCATTAATAATTGGTATATTTAATTCTTTAGCTTTAACAACTGCTTTATTTGTTTTTTTGATTGCAGGATTTTTAATTATATAATCAAAAGAATCATTAACTAAATTTTCTTGTTGTTCCATAATTTCAACTTTGATATTTAAGTCATTTAAGGAATCTAAAGTTTGTTTATCTTGTTTTTTTAAATCAGTAATAGTTATATCATTATTGTATTTAGCAAGTAATTTAGCAATAGCAATTCCACTTCGAGCCATACCTAAAATCAAGACTTTTTTGTTTTTAATCATCTACTTTGACCTCTTTCATTTGGCATATTTTTTTGATAATAAGGATTTTTCTTTGTATAAACAACAAAGTATTCAGCACCTTCATTAATCAATAGTTCTTCAAAACTGTAATCAATTTTCCAATTTAACTTTTTCATTAAATTCATTGATTTTTTATTATTTGGGTCAATGTTGAAGTAAAAATCTTCAATTTTAGGAAAATCTTTACCAAGAGTTTCTACCAAAATATTTGATGCCGCAAAAGCTATATTTTTATTACGATATTTAGGCAAAATATAAATATCAACAGATAATCCACCCATAAAATTTTTAAAAAGTAGTAAGCCAGTAATTTTATTATCAACGATAATTCCATACATATCATCAACATAAACTGTGAAATTAACAAAATTATGATGTTCATAGTCAATTTCTTGTTTATTTGCTTTGTTATTATTAGTAATTTCTAAATTTTGTTTGTATTCTTCTTTTATATCAGAAGCTACTGTTTCATATTCTTCTTTACTTATTTTTCTTAATTCCATAAATAATTCACCCTCTTTTTTTATTATAACATATGTCAAATTTTATGGAATTATAAGTGACTAACTTTACATTAATTAGATATAAAATCAAATAATGAAGAAAAATTAAAAAATAATAAGAAATTTGTCTAAAATTAACATATTTTTGATTTACAAAAATAAAATTTAGTTATATATTATTATTAGAAAGGAGTATTTCTATTGTGAAAAGAGCTGAATTAAAAGAAAATGCTAAACAATCTTTAAAAGGTAATTGGGGTAATGCCATTTTAATTATGATAGTATTTGGTTTACTTTCAACAGCAGCTACTGCTGTAAGTTTTATTGGTAATACTTCAGTTTTAACCGATGCTGATAAATTTTCTAAATTCTTAGAAACACCTAGTAGTTTCAATTTTGGTTGGGCTCAAGTTGTGTCTGGTATATTATCTATTTTAGTAGCAAGCTTCTTAACTTTAGGATTTGTTAACTATCATTTAAAAGTTTCACGTAATGAAAAAGCATCAGCAAAAGATTTATTTAGCAAAGTTAATTTATGGTATCTTTATTTTGCTGTTAGTATAGTAACTTCTATATTCATTTCATTAGGGGCTCTATTATTAATCATTCCTGGTATTATTGCTTATTATAGATATGCAATGGTTAATTATATAATGATAGATAACCCAGAATTAGGTGTATTTGGTGCTATTAAACGAAGCAAAGAAATGATGGATGGTCATAAATTTGACTTATTCGTTTTACATCTTAGCTTTATTGGCTGGCAAATATTAGTTGGTTTAACTTTCGGTTTATTAAACTTATATGTTGGACCATATCGAAAAGTTACAGAAGCTAATTTCTATAACAGCATCAAAGATGGTAATTCAAAATAAAATCTAAAAGATTGATTTAAAGAAATGCAGTTATATTAATTGCATTTTTTTGTTTATATATGAAAAGAAACAAAAACACCAAGAATTGAACTGAACCCCAAAAGTTGGACAGTTTAATTATTCAAGGATTGTGACCTAAATTGAATAGGTGACAGTCCTTTTAATTTTACTTTAATTCTATCATAATTATAGTAATTAATGTAGTCATCT
>CANRCO010000015.1 GCA_947629125.1 uncultured Bacilli bacterium
GAATTTGGAACAAGAGTAGAAATTAAAAACATTAACTCTTTTGGTAATGTTTATGATGCGATTAATTATGAAATTAAAAGACAAAGTGAATTAAAAGATGCCGGACGTTATGATGAAGTTGAACAAGAAACTCGTCGTTTTGATGAAGAAAGTGGTACAACTATCCATATGCGGAGCAAAGTTGATGCTGTTGATTATAAATACTTTGTAGAACCTAATTTACCTAAGTTCAAAATCACTCAAGAATGGTTAGATGAAATTAGAAAAGATATACCACTTTTAGCTTTAGAACGAAAAAATAAATATATAAATGAATATGGTTTATCTGATTATGACGCTAGTATTTTAGTTAAAGAAAAAGCGGTAGCTGAATACTTTGAAAAATGCCTAGATTTAGGAATTGATAGTAAAACAGCTGCTAATTGGATAACTGTTCAAATTCTAGGTTATTTAAATAAATATGAAAAAAATATTACGGAAATTTATTTAACTCCAGAATTATTAAAACAACTTATTGATAATATTAATAGTGGTTTAATTTCAAATAAACAAGCAAAAGATATTTTCTTTAAAGTATTAGAAGAAGAAAAAGAACCGGTTTCGTTCATTAGTAAAGAAAATGCTCAAATTTCAGATAAGGATGAATTAACTAAAATAATTACTGAAATATTAGAACAAAATACTGCTCAAGTAGAACAATATAAAGCTGGCAAAGATAATTTATTTGATTATTTTGTTGGTCAAGTTATGAAAAATACACGCGGCAAGGCGAATCCTGTTATTACCAAAGAAATTCTAAAAGACAAGTTAAAATAATGTCTAATCATAAATAGGGTACTTGCATTACCCTTATTTTTGTAATATAATTATTATGTGCATTACAATATTTTAAATCTTTTTTACTATATTTTATAAGTAAAAAAATACATTAAGTCTTATTTTACTTACTTCTTCAAATGACTTATATAATTGGGTAATGCACTTGTCCTTTATGCGAAGTAGCAATTTAATTGCTACTTTTTTTTTTAAATAAATTAATATATAATTAAATTAACAAAGGAGGGAATAAAATATGTTTGTACCACTTAAAGTAACAACTGATTATTCGCTTCTTAGTAGCTTAATAAAAATAGAAGATTTAGTTAAGTATTTACAACAAAATAATATAAATGTTTGTGGTATTTGTGATGTTAATCTTTATGGTGTAATGGAATTTTATAATACTTTAACTAAAAATAATATTAAACCTCTTATCGGTTTAGAAGTAAATCTATCTCCAAAAATTTATTTATATGCTAAAAATTATTTAGGCTATCAAAATCTATTAAAAATTAATACATTAATAACTAATGATGAATTAAATTTTGATAACTTAGTTAAATATAAAGAAAATTTAATATTAGTAATTCCTTGTAATTATCAAGAAAACTATTCAAAATTTGTTTCATATTTTACCGATATTTATTTAGGTTATATTAATGCTTTAGAAAAAGATTGGGCTTTAAAAGTAAGTGATAAAGTTGTATATATACCTGATATTAAAGCTTTTAAAAAAGAAGATATGACATATTTAAAATATCTAGAAATTATTAAAAACAACAAAGCTACACAAGAATATAATTTAAATTATTTTCCAAAACAATATGAAATAACAGAATATGACCAAAATACTACTAATGAGTTTGCTAGTAAAATTAATATAGTTATTCCCAAAGATAATCACTATATACCAAAATTTAGTAATAAAATAACTGATTCTTATAACTATTTAATTAATCTAGCAAAGAAAGGTTTAAGTAAAAGATTAGATAATAATGTTTCACCTAAATATGTAACTAGATTAAAATATGAATTAGAAACTATAAATAAAATGGGTTTTGTCGATTATTTTTTAATAGTATATGATTATGTTTTATTTGCTAAGAAAAATAATATTTTAGTCGGGGTAGGTCGTGGTAGTGCGGCTGGTTCACTAGTTAGTTATTCTTTAGGTATAACAGATATCGACCCTTTAAAATATGATTTATTATTTGAAAGATTTTTAAATCCGGAACGCATAACTATGCCTGATATCGATATTGATTTTGAATATACTAAAAGAAATCAAGTTATTGATTATGTTAAAGAAAAATATGGTTATCAAAATGTAGCAGGTATAATGACTTATAGTACTTTAACGAGTAAAGCAATTATTCGTGATATTGGTAAAATTCTTAATATTGATAGTAGTATTTTAAATCGTTTTTTAGCTAATATAACTGCTAAAGCTTCCTTAAAAGAAAATATGCAAAAAGAACTTATAAAAAAATATCTTAATAATTATCCTGAATTAAAAAAGATGTATCAAATCTGTTTGAAATTAGAAAATATTAAACGGCAAGTATCAACTCATGCTGCAGGAGTAGTTATAAGTAGTGTTAATTTAGATACGGTAATTCCGACTTACAATAATAATGGCGAACTACTTACGGGAGTAACAATGAATTATTTAGAAGATTTGGGTCTTTTAAAAATGGATTTTTTATCAATTAAAAATTTAACAATTATTCAAAATTTGTTGACTCTTATAAAAAAGGAAACTAATGAAGAAATTAAATTAAATAATCTTTCTTTAGACGATGAATTAACTTATAGATTATTTCAAAATGCCGATACGGATGGAGTTTTTCAATTTGAAAGTCAAGGAATGAAAAATTTCTTATTGAAATTAAAACCAAGTTGTTTTGAAGATTTAATCGCAGCTTTAGCTTTATTTCGTCCAGGACCAATGGCCAATATTGATACATATATAAGAAGAAAAGAACATAAAGAAACAGTTACTTATCTTCATCCACTTCTTAAACCAATTTTATGTGATACTTACGGTATTATTGTTTATCAAGAACAAATAATGTTTATTTTAGTTAATTTAGCGGATTATTCTTTTGCTGAGGCTGATAACATAAGACGAGCAATGAGTAAGAAAAAACTAGATGTCATGACAAAAGAAAAAGAAAAATTCATAATTCGAGCTACTAAAAAAGGTATAGATAAAAAAATTGCATTAGAAATATATGATTTAATTATTAAATTTGCTAATTATGGTTTTAATAAATCGCATTCAGTTGGGTATGCTTTAATTGGTTATCAGATGGCTTATTTAAAGAGTCATTATCCTATACTTTATATGATAAATTTATTAAATATGAATATGGAAAGTGAAATAAAAATTAAAGAATATTTAGATGATGCTAAATTAAAAGGTTTAACTATTATTGCTCCAAAGATTAATATTAGTAAAAATGAATTTCTAATAAAAGATAATGCTATTTTATTACCACTTACAATTATTAAAAATCTTGGTAATCAAACAATTAATGTTATTTTAGATGACATCGATAACAATGGTCAATATCAAGATTATTTAGACTTTGTAAAACGAGCTTTTTTAAATAAAATAAGTAAAAAGACAATTGAATTATTAATTTATGCTGGAGTTTTAGATGATTTTAAATTAAATCGTAAAACAATGATTGAAAATTTAGATATTGCTTTAAATTATGGTTCATTAGTAGCAGATTTAGATGAAGAATATGTAATCCAACCAGAAATAACTGAATATAATGAATATTTAATGGATGAGTTACGTAGTCAAGAAATCAAATCTTATGGCTATTATATAACAAATCATCCAGCTAGCAAATATAATAGTCCAGATATTGTAAAAAGTAATAAACTAAGTAATTATTTTAGTAAACAAGTTAAATGTGTAGCAGTAGTTGATAATATAAGAATAATTAAAACCAAGAATAATGAAGAAATGGCTTTTATTAGTGCAAGCGATGAAACGGGTATATTTGATTTTGTTTTATTTCCTCGAGTATTTAAAATCACAAATGCTTTAAAAGTTAATGATTTAATTAAAGTATATGGTAAAGTAGAAAAAAGATTTGATAAATATCAAGTTGTAGTTAATAAAATTGATTTAATTGATTAATTTATTATTGATAAAAAAACGAAAATAACATATAATAAAAACGTAGAAACAGCTGAGCTAAACTCAGGTGACTACATTGTTACCACCTAAGCTTATTTAGGTGGTTTGGCTATTTTAAATACATTACAATTATTAGCATAATTATAATGCAAATTAATAGTATAATAACGAGTTTATAAAAGTTTGTACTTTTCATAAACTACCACCTTGCCTTTCTATTAAAGGTAAAACCCCCTGATAAAAAAGTTTGGTAGTCACCTGTAACTCAGCTGTTTCTAAGGGACTCTATTATAAGAATAAAAAAAATAAAGTAAAGAGCTTCGACAAAAGATGTCAAAAGTTCTTTATTTTTTCTTTGCCAAAAAGCTAAATTTTGATATAATAAAAAAAGATAGAGAGGTTAGATACTATGAATCATAATATAAATCGGGGGGGGGTATTTTAATAAACAAAAGTACCCGAAGATATTAGTTTGTTTAGGAGTTTTAGTAGTAACATTAATAATAAGTGGAATAAGTTATGCCTTATGGAGTACAACAAAAGAACAAACAAGTATAAATAAAATAAGTAGTGGCTGTTTAAAACTAAATGTTCAAGAGGGAACAAGTATTGATATACCAAATGCTTATCAAACACCAGATAGTGAAGGATTAAATCAAGATGGTTATAATTTCACCATAAATAATAATTGTAACCATGAAGAATATGTCGAAGTAAATTTAGATATCAAAAATAATAATACATTAAATGCAAAGAATATAAGAGCAACAGTACTATATAACAATCAAAAAATAATTGAACCCAATAATTTAAATAACTTATTAGATAGAGAAACAACAAGTAAAGAATATAATACAGGAAAACATTTAACAACAGTAAGAATAGATGCTAATAAAAGTAAACAATTAAACTTAAAAATCTGGTTAGATGAAAATACAAGTTTTAATGAATTAAAAGAAAATAATACCTTTGAAAGTAAAATAGAAATAGATAGTATCAAAAGAGAGAATATATTAGCTAGTGATTACATTAGAATCATAAGTGAAGAAAACAACCAACTAGTTTATGATGAAACAGTCGATAATAATTTAAGATATATTGGAGCAACACCTAATAACTATGTTGATTTCAATAATGAGAAATGGCGCATCATCGGGGTAATGAACAACATAGATGATGGAACAGGTAAAAAAGAATCAAGAATCAAATTAATAAGAGCAGATTCATTAGGAAAGTTTAAATGGGATTACAAACAAGTAGGAATTGGCTCATCAACAGGTAATTTTGGAAGTAACGATTGGACAGATAGTCAACTAATGATGATGTTAAATCCAATAGATGTGGTACAAGCTGGATGGAAAGCTACGGGTAAAGATTATACAATTGATAATGAAGGCTATGTAATAGATGAAAATGGTTATAAAATTTATAAAAATGTTGGAAGTTATTATAATCGTGAAAAAGGTTATGTACCAAATAAGGTATCAACGACAGAAAATTTTCTTGAAACAGAAGTAGATTTTAGTACAAAAGGTTTAACTATTGAAAGTAAAAATTTAATAGATAAAGCTAAATATTATTTAGGCGGAACAACTAATTTAAATTATAATATATCAACAGTAAAAGAACATTATAATATTGAACGTAATAAATCTGAATATAAGGATAATGAAATAAGTAGAACAAATGAATGGACAGGATATATTGGATTAATGTATCCAAGTGATTATGGCTTTGCTACTAATAAAATTAATTGTTTAACAAAATATTTATATGATTATTCTACATATACTGAGTGTTATATAAATAATTGGTTATTAGATAGTGATGAAATTCAATGGACTATTTCTCCATATTGGTCTCATCGTAATGTTATAATAAATATATATCAAAATGGTGGTATAAATAATTATGGTTCTGATGGTTATGCTATTATTCATCCAGTTTTATATTTAAAACCAGATGTTAAAATTACTTCTGGTAATGGTACCAAAGAAAATTCATTTAAGCTTTCTTTATAAAATAATATTTTAAAAATTAATACCTTGAATAACCTCAGGTATTTTTTGTTCTATTAAATTTTTAGTTACATAAAATTAATTAGAAAAATGAAAGAGGTTTAAAAATGGAAAAAAAAGAAATTATTGAATCCATTGCTCGTCGTGGTAATGGTGAGATTTATTTAGGAGTAGTGGGAGCAGTAAGAACAGGAAAAAGTACATTTATTAAACGTTTTATCGAAAATTTAGTAGTGCCTAATATTCAAGATGAATATGAAAAAAAGCGTTGTTTAGATGAAATTCCTCAAAGTGCTCAAGGTAAAACTATTATGACAACTGAACCTAAATTTGTTCCATCTAATGGGGCTAGTATTGAAATTGACCATTTTTCAACTAATATTAAATTAGTAGATTGTGTTGGTTATGTTATTCCTGAAGCTAATGGTTATGAAGATGAAGATGGTAACCCTCGTATGGTAAAAACACCATGGTTTAATGATTCAATTCCTTTTGTAGAAGCAGCAGAAGTTGGAACCAAAAAGGTTATTGAAGACCATTCAACTATTGGAATTGTAGTTACTACTGATGGTTCTTTTGGCGATATAAAAAGAGAAAGTTATATTGAAGCAGAAGAAAAAATAATTAGTGAATTAAAAGAAATTGGTAAACCATTTATTATTGTTTTAAACACTGCTCATCCAAATAGTGATGAAGCTAAAAACATATGTAATGATTTAAGAGCGGCTCATGATGTAGCAGTTTTACCAATTAGTGTAGAAAATATGAACGAAAAAGAAATAATGGATATCTTAAAAAATGCTTTATATGAATTTCCTGTTTTAGATATTAAAGTTAATATGCCAACCTGGATACATGTTTTACCTAACAATCATTATGTTAAAAAAGAATATATGGATAGAATAAAAGAAAGTATTGTAAGTGTATCTAAAGTTAAAGATGTTGATTCAATAAACACTCACTTTAGTAATAGTGAATATATATCTAAATCATATATTAGTGAACTAGACGCTTCAACTGGTACAGTGACAATAAATTTAGAAAGTCCAGCTGAATTATATAACCAAATTTTAAAAGATATTATGGGTGAATCAGTAATGAGTAAAGCCGGATTGCTTAAAATATTTACCACTTATAAAGAAGGTAAAGAAGAACTTGATGGAATTAAAAGTGCTCTTAAAATGGCTCGTAATACCGGTTATGGAATAGTTTATCCATCATTAAAAGATATGGAACTTGATACTCCAGAAATAGTTAAACAAGGTAGTCGTTATGGAGTTAAGTTAAAAGCTAAAGCTACCAGCTTCCATTTAATGAAAGTTGAAGTTCAATCAACATTTGAACCAATAATCGGTAGTGAATTACAAAGTAAAGAATTGATTAACTATATTATGAAAGATTATGAAAATGACCCATCTAGTATTTGGAAAAGTGAAATATTTGGTCGCAGTCTAGAAGCAATAGTTCAAGAAGGAATTCAAGCTAAATTATCTATGATGCCTGATAATACGCGTTATAAATTAAGTCAAACTGTAACAAAAATTGTCAATAAAGGGTCAAATAATTTAATTGCAATTGTCATTTAAAAACATTATTTTATAAAAAATAGTGTTTTTTTACTGTTTTTTCTTGATTTCTGCTTTATTATTTGCTATGTTTATTATGTAAGGCTAACGCCTTAAATAAAAAATTGGGAGGTACATTTTAAAAATGGGAAAAACAGAATTAGTTGAATTTGTAGCAAATGCTATGGAATGCACTAAAAAAGATGCTGCTGATGCAGTAGATGCTGTAATTGAAGGAATTACAGAAGGATTAAAAAAAGAAGGAAAAGTTGCTCTAGTTGGTTTTGGTACTTTCAGTGCTAAAAAAAGAGCTGCTCGTGAAGGAATTAATCCTGCAACAAAAGAAACTATTAAAATTCCTGCTAAGATGGTTGCATCTTTCAAAGCTGGAAGCAAATTAAAAGACGCTATCAACTAAGCTGTCAAAATTTGAAAAGTTAGCATTAAATTGTTAACTTTTTTTCTTTTTTTTGTTATGCTAATAGTAGGAGGATAATAAAATGGAAAAAATAAATAATCGAACACTACTATTTATTAGTTTATTCTTTGTTATAGGCTCATTAATTATATATTCATATACTAAGGTAAGATTAATAGCTATAACAGTTGGTTTATTATTTTTTATTATTTATATATTTAAAATTAAATGCAAAATGCGTTTTAAATTTTTAATCTTACTTATATTCATTTTAAGTTTTTATGGTATTGATACAATTATGTCTTATTTAAAAATTCATGAACCTATTATTGCGATAAAAACTGATTCTAATAAAAAAGTTACAACATTTAATGGTTTATTTTATCGAGTATATCGTTGTGATAACAAATTAACTTTCGATTATTTATATCAAAAAAGTTTTCCTGGTAATGATGAATTATTAAGTGATTTAGATGTTAATAGTTTTTTAAGTAATATTGAACAATCATACAAAAAATACAAAAATAAATTTGTTAAAATAAGTGGTAAAATTTCAGCAGTTGGAGGTTCAAATATTTTAGAATTAGCCACTTATGAAATTACGCAAGATTCGATTAATGGGCATGTTTCTTTTGGTGAAAACTTAAAATTAAAGATATATTTTAAACAAAATTTAGAAACTTTTTATAAAGTATATGATAATGTAACTGTTATTGGTAGAATAACTAAACTAGATAAAAATAAAGATGTTTATACTTTAATGATGCATGATAGTACTATTAAAGAAACAGATTTATATGATGATTATGAAATAATTGTTAATAATAATCCTAATTGTAATCAAACTTTAATAGATTATACTTCTAATGATGATTTTAAAATTAAAAATTATTGTTTACAAAATATATATATTAAATATGATGCTGCTAATGTTTATGATTTAAGCTATGTTTTATTAGATAAAAAATTGACTATAAAAGATTTATTAGCTAAGAAAAATAATGAAATAAACGACTATGATACTTTATATGAATATGATGATTTCAATATTTTACAATGTCAGGAAAATAAAGATTTAATTATTGGAAGTAAAGATTTAAATTTAACTAGTAACTTATGTCCTCATGAACAATTAGTAGTTGCAGAAGAAGAAAGTCCAGAATAAATAATTATTGTATTTAATTAAGTTTTATGATAAATTAAATATGAAATCTGTGATAAAAGACAAGATTATTAAATATTTTTTAATAGAGAGTTCATGGTTGGTGGAAATGAATAAAAAATTTAATAATTACTACTTTTTAGAGAGTCTAATCAACTTCGGTTAAAACCCGTTATCGTTAAATTAAGTTAAAATTAAGGATGGTACCGTGTTATAAGCACTCCTTTTAGTAGGAGTGTTTTTTATTTTTAGAAAGGAAGATTTTATGCAAATAGAGGTGTTTACGCAATCAGCGATTAAGTTAAGTGGTGATAAAATATTTTATTTTGACCCATTTAAAATAATTAAAAATTATAATGATGCTGATTATCTATTTATTACTCATGACCATTATGACCATTATGATGAAGAATCAATAAAAAAAGTTATAAATACTAAAACTTTAATTGTTGTACCTAAAATTTTAGAAGATAAGGTAAGAAAAATAACTGATAATATTTTAGTGGTTGAACCTAGTAAAGAATACCAAGTATATAACTTTACTTTTCAAACTATACCCGCTTATAACAAAAGTAAAGACTTTCATCCCAAAGAAAATGGTTATGTAGGTTATTTATTAAATATAGATAAGCAAAGATATTATATTATGGGCGATACCGATGTCGTAGAAGAAGCTAAGAAAGTTAAAACTGATATTTGTTTTATACCAATTGGTGGTTATTACACAATGGATGTTTATGAAGCAGCTAATTATATTAATAGTATTAAACCGCAAAAAGTAATACCTATTCATTATGGTAGTATAATTGGAGATATTAACTTACAAGAAGAATTTAAAAAATTAATTAATAATGATATTACAGTAGATATTTATATTAGGGAGGAAAAATAATGATAAATATTAAAGAAGATGAAAAATTAAACGTATTAAATCATAGCTGTGCTCATTTAATGGCTCAAGCAGTTAAACATTTGTATCCAAAGGCTTTATTTTGGGTTGGACCAGTTATTGAAGAAGGCTTTTATTATGATATTGATTTAGGTGATGTCACTTTAACAGAAGATGATTTACCAGCTATTGAAAAAGAAATGAAAAAATTAGCCAAAGATGGTAAAAGAATTATTCGCAAAGAAATATCTAAACAAGATGCTTTAACTATGTTTAAAGATGACCCTTATAAAATTGATTTAATTAACCGGATGGATGAGGCAGATACCGTAATAAGTTGCTATACTCAAGGTGACTTTACTGACCTTTGCCGTGGTCCGCACGTTGAAACAGTAAAAGAATGTAAAAACTTTAAATTATTAAAGGTTAGTGGTGCTTACTGGAAAGGTGATAAAAACAACCATATGTTACAAAGAATTTATGGTGTATGTTTCCCAACTAGCGAAGAATTAGAAGCTCATTTACAAGAATTAGAAGAACAAAAATTACGTGACCATCGTAAAATTGGTAAAGAACAAGAATTATTTATGAATGATGAATTAGTTGGTTCAGGTATGCCTTTATGGTTACCAAACGGCGCAATTATTCGTAAACAATTAGAAAATTATATTTATGAAAAAGAACAAAAGCTAGGTTATCATCACGTTTATACCCCTTGTGTTGGTACGGTTAATTTATATAAAACTAGTGGCCATTGGGACCATTATCAAGAGAATATGTTCCCAACTATGAAAGTTGATGAAGAAGAATTTGTTTTACGTCCAATGAATTGTCCGCATCATATGTTGATTTATAAAAATAAAATGCATTCATACCGAGATTTACCAATAAGAATCGGAGAATTTGCTACTGATTTTCGATATGAAGCCAGTGGTGCAGTTAAAGGCTTAGAACGTGTTAGATGTATGTGTCAAAATGATGCCCATATCTTTGTTACGCCAGAACAAATAAAAGACGAATTTAAAAAAGTAGTTAATTTAATTTTAGATGTTTATCGTGATTTTGGTATTAAAGAATATAAATTTCGTTTGTCATTAAGAGATAAAAACGATAAAGAAAAATATTTTGATGATGATAAAATGTGGGATGAAGCGGAAAATAAATTGCGCGAAGTTTTAAATGAATTAGATGTTGAATATTTTGAAGCTATCGGCGAAGCAGCTTTTTATGGACCAAAGTTAGATGTTGAAGTAAAACCCGCAGTTGGCAATAATGTAACTTTATCAACTTGCCAATTAGACTTCTTATTACCAAGAAGATTTGATTTAAGCTATATCGATAATAAAGGTGAAAAACAAGTTCCTGTAGTTTTACACCGAGCTATTTTTGGAACATTTGATAGATTCACAGCTTTCCTAATTGAGGAAACTAAAGGTATCTTCCCATTATGGTTAGCACCAGTTCAAGTAAATATTATTCCAGTTAATAATGATTATCATCTAGAATATGCCCAAAAAATCTATGATTTATTATTAGAAAGTGGTATTCGTCTGGAACTTGATAGTCGTAATGAAAAATTAAGTTATAAAATGCGCGAAAGCCAAACTCGGAAAATTCCTTATACTTTAATTTTAGGAGATAATGAATTAAATAATCAGCAAATTAGTTATCGTACTTTCGGTAGTAAAGAAACTACTACTTTAGATATCAAGGAATTTATTAATAAGATTAAATCACAAATTGCTAATAAGGAATAAATATTATGAATTTTGATTGGTCAGTAATTTATTTAAATTATAATAACAAATTAAAAAATTTAGATTCATACGCTAAAGGAGTAGTTAAAAGTAATAAATTTTTTCCAGTATTTAAGGAAAATAATCAAGAATTTATCTTTAAACCATTATCAAAAACTAAACCGTTGTGTACACCTTACTTTGCTTATAGTGAGGTGTTTTGGTCAACGGTAATAAACCAGTATTTTTTAAAAGATACGCCAATATATAAATTAGCTGTTTGTCAAGATATTGAATTAGAATTTCCTAGTAAATACAATAAAGGAACATATGTTGAATCATTAATTAGACCTGATTCTAAATTAGTTAATTTATATGAAATATGTATAAAATATGCTGATACTAAATTTATTAAAGATTATACTAATTTTTGTGAAGAATTCTATGATTATACTAAGATTATTAATTCAAAATTTATGAATCAAAGAGATGACCTTAATCAAAAATTATGTTATCAAATTTTATTATCTATTTTAAAAGCTGACCAAAACTATCATTATGAAAATCCTTTATTTTATGAAAAAAATAATGAAATTATAGATATTGCTCCAATGATTGACCACGAATTTTCCATATTCTTTATGCATTTAGATAGTATGTTTTATCATAAATATTATTTATTAAATAAAACATATTATTCTTTAGAAGAACAGCAAAAAGCAAATCTTTTTCTTGATGAGTTATTTAAAAAATCAAATGAACTAGCTATTAATTTAGATTTAATTATAAAAAAATACCCCAAATTAACTAAAGATTTTCTAGAAAGATTGAATTGTTTTATTACTGATTTAAAAAAATATAAAATAATTTTAGAAGACAATAATTTTATAGAACCTTTTAATTCTTTTAATTTTAAAGTAGGTCAAGCATTATACAAAGAAAATGATATCAATAAAGCTAATGAATTAAAGAAAAATTTAACACAATATAATCCTTCTTTAGAAGAAATTAATGAATTATTAAATGAGGAAATTCTAAACTATTCAATAAATTTAGAAAATATAATAAATAAAAAATTATTATTACGATAATAACTTAATCGGAAAAACTCTAATGTTAAATATTTTAACTTACGAATAAGAAATAAAAAAAAATCACGAGGTGTGTAGCAATGATAGTAAGTAATTTAAATAAACAAATGGGTAATAAAGAAGTTTTAAAAAACGTATCTTTTACTATCGACAGTAATGATAAAATTGGTTTAGTCGGTGTAAATGGAGCTGGTAAGTCTACTTTATTAAAAATTTTATCTAATGAATTAAATCAAGATAATGGAAAAATTAAGTTAATTGATGAAACAATTACTTATTTAAAACAAGAAATTCCATTTATTTATAATGATTTGAGTATCGTAGATTATATTAAACAAGAGCTAAAGATAAACAAAATAGAAACAAGATTACATGAGCTTGAAAATAATTTAAATGAAGATGTAATGGAAGAGTATGGCAACCTTTTAAATCAATATTTAGCATTAGATGGGTATTCATTTGAAGATAATTTAAAATCTACTTTATTAGGACTTAATTTTAAAGAAAATATTAATAATAAAATCGGAACTTTATCGGGAGGAGAAAAAATAAAAGTATTGCTTGCTATTGTTTTATTACAAAATGCTGATATTTTACTTTTAGATGAACCTACTAACAATTTAGATATTGAAGCAATTGAATTTCTAGAAAAAAAATTAAAAACAGCAAACAAAAAAATGATAATTGTTTCACACGATGAAGTATTTTTAAATAATATTGTAAATAAAATTTATGAATTAGAGCAAGGTAAAATTAATTTATATAATTTATCTTATCAAGAATATTTAAAACAAAAGGAATTAGAATATAAAGAATTAAGAGAAAATTATTTAAAAGCTCAAGAACAAAAAGATAAATTAAAACATCAAGTTCAAAAGGCTAAAGAGTGGGCCAATAAAGGAATAAATAAAAAAGCTCATAATGATAATGATAAATTAGCAAATAATTATGCTAAAGAAAAAACCAATACTTCTAATATTTCCAAATTAACAAAAGAATTGGCTAATTTAGAAATACCTGATTTTGAAGAAAAGAAACCAATAAATATCTTTTTTAATCTTGACGAAGTTAAAGGAAATAAGGACATATTATTAAATAACTTAGTATGCGGTTATGATTCTTTTAAAACTCCGGAAATAAACTTGTTAATTCCTTATGGAATTAGATTAAACATAACAGGAGGCAATGGTACTGGTAAGACCACACTAATTAAAACTATTTTAGGTGAACTCACACCAATTAATGGAAGTATCAATATTGGCAGTAGAGTAAATATTGGTTATATATCACAAAATACTTTAGATAATAATATAAATGAAAATATATATACTTATTTAACTAAAAATTTAGAAAGTATTGATACAGCTAAAATATTTACATTATTAGATAAATTTAATATAGAATATGCTGATAAATTTAAATCTTATTTATCATTATCTCCAGGAGAACGTACAAGAGTTAACTTGGCTAAATTAGCTATAA
Organism: uncultured Bacilli bacterium; assembly: GCA_947629125.1. Classification (GTDB taxonomy): domain Bacteria; phylum Bacillota_I; class Bacilli_A; order RF39; family UBA660; genus RGIG4822. The sequence goes on from CANRCO010000015.1 coordinate 14,338, forward strand.
ATAATATTAATGTGCTAATTTTAGATGAAGTAACAAATCATCTGGATAAAGAAGCCCTTGAATTAATATATGAATTAGTTAGCGATTATTCGGGAACAATTATAAGTATTTCGCATAATCGAAAATATAATGAGTATTTAAATGCTGATATAGATTTAGATATAGAAACAGGAAAAATATATCAAAAAAAGATTATTAAAAAATAATTACAATATAAAAGAACATCACAAATTTTGATGTTCTTTTAAATTTCTCTCATTTTATTCATATTTTTATATGGATTTTTTTTATCTATTTTATCGACAAATAAAATTCCATCTAAATGGTCCATTTCATGTTGAAAAGCTACTGATAATTCTTCTCGAACGCGAATTGTATATTTATTACCATCAATATCATAGGCTTCTACATTCATTCTGGCATATCGAGGAACTATTCCTTCTACTTCTCGATTAACACTTAAACAACCTTCGCCTTCACCTACGAAAACTAATTCTTCACTATGACTAATGACTTTAGGATTAATTACAACATATTTTTTAAATTTTTCTTTTTCTGTTTCTTCAACAATAACAAATATTCTTTTAGGTATTCCTAATTGTATGCAAGCCATACCCCAACCAGCCCGAAGATTATATTTTTTGTTGTATTCTTCTATTTGGCTCATTTCTAAATAAGTTAACATATCATTAATAGTATCTTTATCTTCCTTACTTAAAGGAAAAGTAACTTCTTTACTAGTTAAACGTAATCTTTTATCAACTTCATCTAAAATAGTTAAATTAGGTAATTTCACGTAAATACCTCCTTAAAACTTTTATTATTATACCAAAATTTTCAAAAAAAATAAAGATTTTACATACTTTAGCAACAAAATGTCAATATCTAAAATAATGTATTAAAAATATTACTTTTTATGATACAATAAAGGAGTAGGTGAAGAAAAATGTCAAATTTATTTAATATCTTTAAAGGATTTATTACTTCTTTAACAATGATGGATATTTTATTTTTATTAGCAATGTTTGCATTAATAATTTTAATGATTGTCCTAATATATTATATTAAAATTAATCAAGATATACCGGAAGAAAAAGAAGAAACACCTATTACGAAAGAACCTACAGCTATAGAAAAACAAGAAGACACAATTATAAGTAGTATGCAAAATGATTATGATGATGAAGAAGGTGAACTTCTAGATTTAGAAGCTTTAACTAAACAAATAAAAGAAAAGCAATTAAGTACTACTGAATATGATAAATATGAACAAGAACAAGAACAAAAAGCTATAATTAGTTATGATGAACTATTAGAACGAGCAAATAAAAATGTTGTTAAGTATTTAAATGATAAAGATACTGACCAAATGGTTAAAAAGATAGATATTGACCACATAAATAATATAGAATTAAATTCAAGTAATAATAAACCTACTAATTCAATAGCTTTAGTAAGTTATGAACAAGAAGAAGCTTTTTTAGCGGCTTTAAAAAAATTACAAAATCAATTATTAAATTAAAGACATAAGTCTTTTTTTGCTTGGGGGAATTTAGATGAAATTTCATATTTTAACTTTAGGATGCAAAGTAAACTTTTACGAAAGTGATGTAATGAGCGAGTTATTAATCAGTTCAAATTATAAATTAGTTGCTGATTATAAATTAGCTGATATAGTTATAATAAATACTTGTAGTGTTACTAATGTTGCTGACAATAAATCTAAAAAATTAGTTAGAAGAATTAAAAGAGAAAATCCACATTGTATATTAATTGTGTGTGGTTGTAGTTCGCAAAATAAACAAACAGAATATCAAAGTATGGGAATTGATATTTTGCTTGGTAATAAAGATAAAAGCAATATTGTGAATTTAATAAAAGAGTATCAATCAAATCGAACTAACTATACTAAATTTTATAATGAACGAAATTTACCATTTGAAGATATGTTGCTTAATAACTATAGTACACATACTCGAGCTTTTATTAAAATACAAGATGGTTGTAATAATTTTTGTTCTTATTGTATAATTCCATATGTTCGTGGTAATATTCGTAGCAAAAATTTTGATAAAGCTGTAAATGAAATAAAATCTTTAGTTGATAATAATTATCAAGAAATAGTTTTAACTGGTATTCATACAGGTAGTTATAAAGATAATAATCATGATTTAGTAGATTTAATTAACGAAATAAGTAAAATTCCTAATTTAAAAAGAATTCGTTTATCAAGCATCGAAATAACTGAATTAAATGAAAAATTTATGGATTTATTAAAAAATAATTCAAAACTTTGTAATCATCTTCATATTCCTCTTCAAGCTGGTAGCAATGAAATACTAAAAAAAATGAATCGTAAATATGATTTAAATAAATATAGTGAAATAATTAAAGAAATTCGCAGTATTAGACCTGATATAAATATAACAACAGATGTTATAGTAGGGCATCCTTATGAAACAGAAAAATTATTTAATGAAACTTTAGATTTTTGTCAAAAAATAAAATTTGGTAAGATTCATGTTTTTCCTTATTCAATTAGAGAAGGAACAGCAGCTAGTATAATGCCACAACAAGTAGATAATAAAACCAAAAAAGAACGTGCTAGAAAACTAATTGCTTTATCTAATGATTTAGAATTTGAATATAATCAAAAATTTATAAATCAAGAAGTTGAAGTCTTAATTGAAGAACAAGAAGATAATGTATATATTGGTCATACATCTAATTATTTAAAAGTAAAAATTTTAAAAGATAATCTCAAGTTAAATGAATTTTATTTAGTTAAAGTTACTAATATTCACAATGATTATGTTGATGGAACAATTTTATAAATTTACTATGTCAAATTTTTTTGAAAATGTCAGTAGATAATTTTTTGAAAATGTCAGTGAAAGTGTAATATAAATATCAAACAA
>CANRCO010000016.1 GCA_947629125.1 uncultured Bacilli bacterium
AGAATAACCCAAACAGAGTCTAAATTAAAAAGAGAAAATATAAAAAGTGAAAAAGAAGCAAATCAAACTCACTATAAGATTGGTAAAAATATTAGAAATGTTATTGCAAAAAATGGCGGAACAATGCCTGAAAAATTGCCTACACCTAAAAAAAGTTTAAAAGAATTAGAAAAAAATAATAAATTAATAAAATAAAAAAATATTATGATTAAATTAATTCATAGATTTTTTAAATTTTTATTTTAGTTTAATATTTCTTTATCAATTTTTAATCTATGATACCTTGTAATACCATATTCGGTAGTTTTAAAAATTTCTTATAGTAAAAGTAATAATTTATTTGATGACCATTTTCCCCACTTGGGGAAAATGGTTAATATTGATTTCGGAGCTAAAAGGCAAGCAAGAAATCTCTGGGCCATTGCTTGTGAAACTAGTAATAATAAGGTTAACGATCAGTTTCCTGAGTTCAGGAAACCGATAATTGGGCAAAGATATCGAAAATATTGGGTTGTTAAAGTCAACAAGCCAATAAAAATAAAAAGAATTTAAAACGTATTTATAAATTCTTATTTAAAGTTTTTTTCTTAACTGATTTATTAACTAAATTATTTAAATAATTTTTTCCTATAGCAATTAAATTTTGTTCAATTTTCTTTTCAAAATCATCATTTATTTCAAAAGATACACTCATCATATAAAGGTCACTATCTAAACTTTCATGAGCAGTATCATCAAAAATTAATCCTCTTACATCAAAAAGCCAGTCATTTATTTTAACCATTGCATGTTCATTATTATTATATCTAATTGGAATATTATCAAAAATACTCATTAAAATAGTAGTATAAGAGAAGCAATGACCATTTAAATAATAGGAATATGCATCATTAGATAGATTGTATGAATTTAATTTTGTATCACTAATTGCAGGACAATATTTTTTAACATTCGCAACATTTAAATCATAATAAATTTTAGGAAATTCATTATTTATATATTGGATTACTGATATTATATTATATGGGTTAGTTAAAAAATTTTCTAAAGCATTTCTATCCATAAATATCCCTCTTTCTAAACTTATTTTAACGTAAAGAATGTAAAATTCCAACAAAATTACATTTACTTGACATATATTATTATGATATGATTATTTTTAATTGGAGGTTATTTTTTAATGAATTTAACTGTTAAAGATATTATAAAAATATGTAATGGTACACTTTATTGTGGTAGTGAGAATGTTATATGTTTAACTTTTACTAAAGATACACGTACTATTACCAAAGGTGATACTTATATTGGAATAAAAGGTCAAAATTTTAATGGTAATGATTTTTATGAAGAAGCTTTTTTAAAAGGTGCTAACTGTGCTATTTTAGAAAAACAATATTTTAAAGCTACTAAAAATTTAAAAGAAGAAAAACCAATTATTTTAGTTGATGATATTATTAAAGCTTTAAAAGATATTGCTAGCTATATTAGAAATCAAACTACTGCTTATATTATTGGAGTAACTGGTAGTGTAGGTAAAACTAGTACAAGAGATATGATTTATAGTGTTTTAACAAAAAATTTTAAAACTTTAAAAACTTTAGGTAATTTTAATAATAATATTGGTCTTCCATTAACCATAATGCGTTTAAAAGATGAACAAGCAGCTGTTATTGAAATGGGTATGAATCATTTAGGAGAAATTGATTATTTAACGAAAATTGCTCGTCCTCATATTAGTGTTATAACTAATGTTGGTACTGCTCATATTGGGGAAGTTGGTAGTAGAGAAAATATTTTAAAAGCTAAATTAGAAATTTGTCATGGAATGGATGAAGATGGTAAATTAATTATTAATAATGATAATGATTTGTTACACGATTACTATTTAAAAAATAAAAAGAATATTGTTACAATTGGAATTGATAATCCTAGTGATTTTATGGCAACAAATATTAATTTAGCTGGTGATTATTCAACTTTCCAAATTAAATACAATGATAATTTTTATGATGTTTATTGTCCTGTACCAGGTAAAGCATTTATTTATAACAGTTTAGTTGCTTTTGCTGTTGGTAGTTTGTTAAAAATTGCCCCAGCTAAAATAGTTGCAGGAATTAAAGATTTTGAATTAACTAAAAATCGTTTAGAATTTATTAAAGTAAAAAATAATGTAACGATAATTAATGATGCTTATAATGCTAGTGTTGATTCAATGAAATCAAGTTTAGATATTTTAAAAAATTATCCTAGTTCGCGAAAAATAGCTGTTCTTGGTTCCATGTTAGAATTAGGAGATTATGCTAATAGTTTACATGAACAAATAGGTAGATTTCTTGTTCAAAATAATATTGATATTTTAGTAACTGTTGGAACTTTAGCTCGCTTTATTGCTCAAGGTGCAATAGATGAACTAATGCCTAAAGAAAACATTTATGTACTAGATAATAATCAAGAAGCTATTGAATTATTAAAAGAATTAATAAAACCAAATGATGCTATATTAATTAAAGCATCAAATAGTTTAAAATTTAGTGAAATAGTTGAAGCTTTGAAAGAATTCGAAGTATAAAACAACTATTTTTTTTCATACTAAGTATGAAAGGAGAATAGTTAATGCTAAATTATAAAAAGGTTCCAGATATTATAACTGGTAAAGATTTAGATTATTTATCTGATATGTTTAATTGGTTTTATAATGCCTATAAAAATACCGAAAATGCTGCTATTACAGTAGATGATAATCAAATTAAAGCCATACTAAAGGAAAGTTCAACTGCCTTTTATGACCATTTGAATACAATTTTAGATATTTTAGAACAAGGAGGTACTAATGAATAATAAAATAAGTAATCCTAAAATAGAAGTACCTAGTGGTATAGCTTTAAATGATAAAGATTATTTAGAAAATTTATTAACTAGTTTAAAATGCCTTAGCAAAAATATGACTATTGCCATTAGTGAAGCTTCTAATGAAAATCTATATAAAGAATATCAAAAAATTATAGATAATATAGTTAAATTACAAAGAGTGGCTTTTGAACTTATGTTTAAAAATGGTTGGTATACATTAGAAAAAGCTCCAACTACGAAAATAAATGAAAAATTAAAAACTTTAAATCAAGAATTTCAAAGCTTAAAATAATTCCGTTAAAGGAATTTTTTTAATTGTTTTAAGATATAGTTTATGGTATACTAAATTTCATCTTTTAGGGGGAGAAATTTATGAATACAATTAATATAGATATAACTAATGATAAGGAATTTAAAATTTTAGGACCCTTAAAATTGCATTATGGTATTTTTAATACTGAAGGACAAATTTATTGTGTTAACTATCAAAATAAATCGATGACTTTTATTTATAAACAATTTTATAATTTGGAAAAAGCTTTTTTAACAAATAAAGTTAATACTTTGTTAAGTTTAGATCGTAATCGCAAAGTTTTACCTGATTATTTAGCTATACCTCAAGCATTAGTTCAAAAAAATAATAAAATTTGTGGTTATATTATGCCTTATTTTAAAGGAACAAATTTAGCAACTTTATTAGATAATAAAAGTATTCATTATAAAAAAATAATAGCTATCTTTGAACAAATTGGTAAAATATTAGATGAGTTAAATCAGTTACGCCAAAAATCGTTAGTCAAAAACTTTTATATAAATGATTTACATAGTTGTAATTTCTTATATGATACCAATAAAGATGAAGTTAAAATTGTTGATTTAGATAGTGTAAAAATTGAAAATAATTTAGCATGTATGTCAAGGTATTTAACTTATGGTTCTCTAGCTTCTAGAGTTCCTTCAAAATATCCTGGGAGTAATTTGCCACCAAATTATGCTTTTATTGAACCAAACAATAATTCCGAAATTTATTGTTATTGTATGATGATTTTAAATTACTTATATGATTTTAATGTTAATACAATGTCTATTTCCAATTTTGAAAAATATTTAGATTATTTAAATTCCTTAAAGATTAATAAAAATTTATTAGATTGTTTTTATTCCTTAGTAACACCAAATGATAATAAGAATCCAAAAGATTATTTAAATACTTTAACTGAACGACAAATAAAAAAAGCGGTATGTTCAGAATACTTAAGGAAAGTCAAAAAATGAAAGAATTAAAAATTATTAATTTACCTAATAAAGATTTAAAAATATATGGAAAATTAGATATTGATAGAGAAGTTATATCTCGTGAAAGTTTAATTTTTAAAGTAGGTTTTCATAATAAAAAATATATTATTAAAAACTTTCATAAGTTTAATGATGAAAAATTATATACACTTAAATTATTAAATAATTATGCATCTTATTTTTCTAAAAACTTTTTAATTAGTCATTATCTAGTTCAAGATAATGAACGATTAGTAGGAATTCTATTGCCTTATCGTAGTGGCATTACTTTAACAACTTTATTAAATAGTAATAAGTATTCATTAGAAATTAAAATTAAATATTTACAAGAAATTGGTGAAATTTTAGAATATTTAAAAAGATTACGCCAACTAAAGGGATTAAAATTTTATATTAATGATTTACATGATTCAAATTTTATTGTCAATTTAGAAAAAGAAATTCTTTATGTAATTGATTTAGATAGTGCTAAAATTGAAAATAACGTTCCAACTCAAGCACGATATCTAACAGAATCTTCTTTAGCTAGCCAAGTTAATAAATATCAAAAAAGTAATCTACCTTATAAATATGCTTATATTAACCCCGATGAAAATACTGATTTATACTGTTATGTAATTATAATTTTAAATTATCTTTGCCAATGTAATGTTCATAAAATGAGTTTAAGAAGATTTAATGATTTATTAAATTATTTAGAAAGTATTAAAGTTAATCCTGAATTATTAGCAAGTTTTGAACGAATAATAACTCCATTAGATAACATTAATCCCAAAAAATTATTAGCTACTTTAGATGAAAAAACAATTAATGCTGCTAGTGATTATGTTAAAAGAATAAAAAAATAAATATGTAGATTTTTCGCATAATTTGGCTAATTCTTGCTTGTAAATTATTAAATACAGTGCTATAATTAGGAATAGATGAAAACGAAGGGAGGTTAGTTATGACAAAAGTAATCGTTCAAGATGGAAACTTGGATAAAGCCTTAAGTAAATTTAAAGCCAAAGTAGCTAAAAGTGGTATCCCTTCAGAAGTCAAAAAAAGAAAACACTACGATAAGCCAGGAGTTCGCCGTAGAAATGAAAAGAAAGAGAACACTAAAAATGCTCGTCGTAATGCTAAAAGAAATCATAGAGGGGAATAATAATGAACGAACAAATAGCTAATGATTTAAAAAATGCAATGAAAAACAGCGATAAATTTTCTTTAAATGTATTAAGAATGTTAAAAAGTGCTTTGCAAATGGAGAAAATTAATTTAAAAAGAGAATTAAATGATTCAGAAGTCATTAGTGTAATAAAAAAACAAGTTAAACTTCGTAAAGATTCTATTAGTGAATATCAAAAATATGATAAATTAGATAAAGTAGCAGAATTAGAAAAAGAAATAGCTATTTTAAATAAATATTTACCTGCTGAACTTTCAGAAGACGAAATTATAAAATTAATTGATGAAGCTTTTGAAGTAGTTAAACCATCTAGCATTAAGGATATGGGTAAAGTTATGCAAGAGATTAATAGTAAAAATATTAATGCTGATATGAGTTTAGTAAGTAAATTAGTTAAAGAAAAAATAAATAATTTGGAATAAAATTGTTATGAAAATAGCAATTTTTTTGTATAAGGATGTGATTTTATGAATTTACCAAATATGCAAGAGGCTAAAATAAGAGGGAAACAGAAGGTAAATTATTTAAAGCATGAACATAATTATGAACCAGTATTTAAGGGCAAGAAATTCTTTTTAAAAACTTATGGTTGTCAAATGAATGTGCATGATAGTGAAGAAATTCGTTTTTATTTAAATAGTTTAGGTTTTATAGAAACACAAGATATGAATAAAAGTGATTTAGTAGTTTTAAACACTTGTGCTATAAGAGAAAATGCTCATGATAAATTTTACGGGTTTTTAGGTCGTTGTAAACATTTGAAAAGAGAAAATCCTGATTTAATTATTGCTGTAGGGGGTTGTATGCCTCAACAATCAAATGTAGCTACTACTTTAAAAGAAAAGCATCCTTATGTTGATATTGTTTTTGGTACGCATAATATTCATGAATTACCGAAACTTATTTTAGAAAAGAAAAAAGAACAAGATATAGAAGTATATAGTATAGAAGGTAATGTTTATGAAAATACCCAGTATATTCGAGATTCTAAAATAACCGCATGGGTTAATATTATGTATGGTTGTGATAAGTTTTGTACTTATTGTATCGTGCCTTATACTAGAGGTAAACAGCGTTCTCGCCATTTAAAAGAGATTGTATCGGAAGTCGAAGAACTAAAAAAGAAAGGTTATCAAGAAGTAACTTTATTAGGGCAAAATGTTAATGCTTATGGTAAGGATTTATCGAAAGATGAAAGTTTTGCTAATCTTTTAACTAGTGTAGCTAAAACTAATATTCCCCGCATTCGTTTTGTAACGTCCCATCCTTGGGATTTTACCGATGATTTAATTGATGTCATCAGTAAGTATCCTAATATTATGCCTTATATTCATTTACCAATTCAATCTGGTTCGAATAAAATTTTAAAATTAATGGGTCGTCGTTATACCAAAGAAGAGTATTTAACACTATTTAATAAACTAAAAACTAAAATACCAGGTGTTAGTATAACTACAGATATAATTGTTGGTTTTCCGAATGAAACAGAACAAGATTTTTTAGAAACTTTAGATGTAGTTAATACTTGCCAATTTGATGGAGCTTATACTTTTATTTATTCACCACGGGAAGCAACTCCTGCTAGTAAAATGCCTGATAATATAAGTTTAGAAGAAAAAGAACAAAGATTACGACGTTTAAATGAATTAGTTAATAAATATTCTTTAAATCATAATCAAGAGTACTTAAAAAAAATAGTTAAAGTTTTATTAATTGATAAATGTGAAAAAGAAGAAAACGGAGCCTTTGGTTATACCGAAACTATGAAACTAGTTAATGTTAAAGATGCTATAGATTATATCGGTCAAATAGTTGATGTTGAAATAACGGATGCTAAAAGTTTTAGTTTAAATGGTATAATTAAAAAAATATAAAAATAAAAGAGGTTAGTTAATGCTTCCTCTTTTTTCGATTAATATTTTTGATTTCTTTTTGTTTTATTTGGTCTTTTACTTTTATTTTATTCATTAAATCAAATGCTTCGTTATTAACTTTTTTTAGTTCAGGAAATCCTTTTAAGAAATGGCTTGGATAATGTTTAAAACCACTAAATTGTTCCTTAATAACTTTATCTAAGTGACCAGGGATATTTTTAAAACGAACTTTTTTAACATTTTTAGCAATAACAATTCCTTTACGTAAATAAATAGACCCAACAATTGAATAGATAAAATCAACGATAAAAACTATAAATAAAATTAAAGCAATTATTTTTAAAACAAAGCCATTGGCACTTCTAATTATTTTAAATAAAACAGGATTAATTAAATAAACCATTACTAAAGCAGCAACTCCAAAAAGTAAAGAATTTTTTAAACAAACGCGACCTTCAATATTAAATTTTTTATCTGAATAATCCCACCATCGGTGCATAAATATTTTTTCTAAAATCCAACTAGTAATAAATTCAATTAAGCTGGCTAAAATCATACTAAAAACGAATATAACCATTGGGTCATCAAAATATTCTCTTAAAAATAGAATAATTAGTACACCGCCACAACCATAAATAGGGCAAATTGGACCATATAAAAAACCGCGATTAACTAATTTTTTTTGATGGTAACTTACATAAATTACTTCTGCTATGTAGCCTAAAAACGAATAAATTATAAAAATAATAAATAGATTTGTTATAGAAATATTCATAAATACCAATCCTTAATTTTAATTGTATCACGAATATTTAATTTTATAAATAACTTTATTTTTTAAGTATTATGTTTTATAATAAATTTGCGAGGTATTAATATGAAAAGATTAAATAACCATGGCTGGAGTTTTCGCGAAATGATTTTTATTTTATGTGGTTTATTTTTAGCTTTAGGTGTTGCTATTTATTATATTCATATTTTATATGGAGAATATGATAAAAATGAAAAAATCACTGAAAAAATCTCCAATAATAATAAAAATGAAGAAACTAAAGAAAATGAAAAAAGTAATGAATCTGAAGTTTTAAAAGATAAAGAAAATATAACAACTAATTATGAAATATTAGAAAAAAAATTATCTCAAAGTGCTTTAAATTATGTTGTTGATTTAAATGATGAGATTGCTCAAGATTTTTCTTTAACAGTTACTTTAAATGAATTAAAAATTAATAATTATTTAGATAATTTAATTGAAGAAGAAAATAAAAGTGAATGTGATGGTTATGCTATTATTTATGCTAAAGAAGGTAGTCTTTATTCTGACCCTTATATCACTTGTAGTAATTATCAAACCCCTGATTTTGAAAGTTGGCGGTTGGATTAATGAATAAATTTAAAATCATCTCACTTATTTGGGGTATAATTTTAATTGGTTTATTAGTAATTTTAACTTTATTTGGCAAAGTTTATTTAAGAAAAATTGAACCGTATGAAAGATTGGAAATAAATTTAGTTAATGCTGCTAATAATTATGTTGATAGTAAATTAGATTTACAAAAAGGTACAACTATCGTTAAATATTTAGAACTTAAAGATGCTAATTTTATAGATAAATTAGAAGTTAAAAATGATAAATGTGATGGCTACGTTAAAGTAGTTAAGAAAAAAAATGTTAAATATCAAGCTTATATAAAATGTAATAAATATCAAACTAAGGGTTATGAAAAATAATTTATTACATTTTTTTATTTACGAAATAGTTGACAAAAGTTAATTGGTTCTTAATGAATTTTAAAAAAAATTATGTTAAATTGATAATAGGTGATGAAATTGATAAAAGTAAATGGTGAACCACTTCATATTATTGTAGAAAATAAAGAGGATATAGCTCCAATTATCTTATTACCAGGCGACCCACTACGAGCTAAGTATATTGCCAAAAATTTTTTAACAGATGCCAAGTTAGTTAATACTTTACGTAATATGTTTGCTTATACAGGCTTTTATAATGGGATAAAAGTTACGGTTATGGGTTCAGGTATGGGCATGCCTTCAATGGGAATTTATGCTTACGAATTATTTAATTTCTTTCATGTAAAAAAAATAATTCGGATTGGTACTTGTGGAGCAGTTAAAGAAGGGATTAAAGTACCTCAAGTGGTAATGGTTGATAATGTTTATACTGAATCTAATTTTGCTTATTTATTTAACGAAGAAAAAATAAACTTAGTTAAAGGTAGTATTAAACTTAATCAAGATATAATGGCTACTGCTAAGGATTTAAATATTAGTGTTATCAAAGGTGATAATGTTACAATGGATGTTTTTGGTCCTTACGTAGCTATCGATAATATTATTGGAAGAACTCCAAAATTTTTAGATATTGTTACGGAAGAGATGGAATGTTTTGCTTTATTTTATATTGCTAAATGTTTTGAAAGGGAAGCGTCTTGCTTACTAACTACGGTTGATAGTAACTTTAGTGAGGATGTAGTTAGTCCCGAAGAGCGTGAAACAGCTTTAAATGAAATGATTAAATTAGCTTTAGAAACAATTATTAAATAGAAATTTTTCTATTTTTTTTTTCTTCTAAATATAGTATAATAGATATGAATTTGAAAGAGGAGTATGGCTATGAGGTTAAAAGTTGAACCAAAAGATTTTTTAATGTTTATCATATACTGTATTTTTTTACTTTATTTATGTGCAATAGCTGTACTTAATTTTAGCTCTATTGCCAATACCGGAGAATTTTATGGTTTAAATCCTATTCCAGCTTTTTTTGGTAAATATTTACCAGTTACTTTAATGTTATTTTTCTTAGGATTAGTTGTAGTATTTACGAGTGTATCATCATATATTTTTGAAAAAGATAATTCAGGTAATAAATTAATTAACTTTAATAAAAAGAAAAATGATGGTTATAGTAAATGGTGTAAAGAAAGTGAAATGAAAAAGGGAATAGCTATTGAAAAAGTTGTTTTAACTGATGAAAAAGTTAATGCTGCAGGTATTCCTTTAATAAATAATGGTAAAGAAGCTTGGGTTGATAATGGTGATTATCATAATTTAATTATCGGTTCTACTGGTAGTGGTAAAACTCAAACTATTGTTAAACCAATGATTAACCTTTTAAGTAAAAAAGGCGAAAGTATGATAATTAGTGACCCTAAAGGAGAGATTTATCATTATGCTGCTGATTTTTTAAAAAAGCAAGGGTACAATGTAATTGTTTTAAATTTTCGTGAACCAGAAAGAGGTAATGCTTGGAATCCATTAGCATTACCATATCAATACTATAATGCTGGTAATGTTGATAAAGCTACTGAACTTTTAAATGACGTTGCTAATAACATTTTTAAAAGTAGTAAAACTCAAGACCCATTCTGGGAAGATAGTGCATCAGATTATTTTTCTGGTTTAGCTTTAGGTTTATTTATTGATGCTGAAGAAAAATATGTAAATATTAACAGTATTAACTTAATGAGTACAGTTGGTGATGAAAGATTAGGAGCAAGTACTTATATTAATGAATATTTCAATTTAAAAGGTCCAGCTTCCAGTTCTTATATTTTTGCTTCAAATACAATTAATGCTCCAGCGGATACTAAAGGTGGAATACTATCAACTTTTAGAGGCAAAATAAGAATATTTTCTGCTCAAGAAAAATTAAGTGAAATGCTTAGTTACAGTGATTTTGATATGCGTGATATTGGACGAAAAAAAACCGCTGTATTTGTTATAATTCATGATGAAAAAACAACTTATCATAGTTTAATGACAATCTTTATTAAACAATGTTATGAAACTTTAATTGATGTAGCGCAAGAAAGTCCTAATGGAAAATTGCCATTTAGAACCAACTTTATTTTAGATGAGTTTGCTAACATGCCACGTTTAAATGATATAGATAGTATGGTATCAGCTGCTCGAAGTAGAGATATTCGCTTTACTTTCATTATTCAAAACTTTGCTCAATTAACAGATGTTTACGGTAAAGAAGTTGGAGAAGTAATTCGGGGTAACTGTGGTAATTTAGTTTATTTAATTAGTACTGAGTTAGCAGCTTTAGAAGAAATAAGTAAAATGTGTGGGGAAGTTAAATCTAAAGAAAAAGATAAAACAGCTTCTACACCTTTAGTTACTGTTTCTGATTTACAAAAATTAAAATTATTTGAAGCAATTATTATTCGGTTAAGAACTAATCCATTCCAAACTAAATTAACTCCAGATTTCAAAATAGATTGGGGAATTGAAAGAGTAGAAGCCGCTTATCCTGAAAGACAAACAAGAGAAGTCGAATTATTTGATATTAAAGCATTTGTTAATGAACAACGTTCGAAAAAAATGGCTGAAGCTGCTAAAAGTAATAATCAGATGCCAAATCCAGGTATCAATCCATTTAATTTATTTGATAATCCTAATCCTCCTCGACCAAACCCATTTATGAATAACACACCTAATCCGTTCATGAATCAACCAAGTGTTAATAATAATCCATTTGGTAATGTAGATTTAAATAATTTAGATTTAGATAAAATGATGGCGGATATTGATAAGAAAATTAAAGAATTAGAAGAGGAAGAAGAAAGAGAAAAGCAAGCTAAAAGTAAAAGTCAATCAACAACTTTTAAAGATGATACTGCTAAAGAAATAATTTTACCTAAACAAGTAGCTAAACCAAAAGATGATTTAGAACTAGAAAATGTTAAAGATACAACAATTTTAAATGTTGATAAAGATAGTAAAGTAATCAAAGATAATGTTGTAACAGATGACCAATTTTATGATGACTTTTTCTATGATGAATAGATATTTGCAATCTATTCTTTTTTTTATTTGCCATATTATATAGTGGTGAATGATATGAAAACTATTAAATTAAGTGAATATCAACCATTAATGGGTAAATTAATTGATGTTCGTGATAAATTATCTTATAAAGAAAATCCTACTACTAATAGTGTTAATATTCCTTATGAAACATTACTTTTAAATTATAAAGAGTATTTAGATAAAAATAAACCATATTATATAATTTGTAAAAGTGGAATAAAAAGTAGAAAAGCTGTGCGTATTTTAGAATTTTATGGTTATAATGTCACACAAGTAGAAACTAAGTGACATTTTTTTATTTTTTTGCTTGACGAACATATGTTTTATGCATTATAATTTTTTTAGTAGGTAAAAATAATGTTATAAGGTGAAAATTAAAAAAAAATTATCTATATTTATTGTCTAAATTAGTAGACAAATATCCTAAGTAGCTAATTTACATCTAATTATTTAAATGTTATAATGTTTAAAGTGATTAATATGGAAAATATATTTGCGTGGTTTAATAGTTTTGTTGATGGTTTAATAGCTAATTTAGGGTTAGGAAGTGCTTTAATTAGCTGTTTTTGTATTACTATTGAATCAATGGTACCAATTTTACCTTTATTTGCTTTTATTACTATAAATTTTTTGGTTTTTGGTTCATTTTTTGGTTTTATTATTTCCTATATTTTTACAATAATTGGTTGTAGTATTTCCTTTTTTCTTTTTCGTAAATTACAATTAAGTTATTTTAAAAGAAAAAAGAAAGAAGCAGGTAAGATTATTAAAACTTTAAATAAAATTAAATTAACACATTTAGTAATAATTTTATCTAATCCTTTTACCCCAGCTTTTGCTGTAAATATTGGAGCAGGAATATCTAAAATGACTTATAAAAAATTTTTTACTTCTTTAGTCATCGGTAAATTCTTTTTAGTTTATTTCTGGGGCTTTATTGGAACTAGTTTATTAGAAAGTTTAAAAGATCCAATGCAATTAATTAAAATATGTATTTTAATGTTTTTAGCTTATATCATCGGTTATGTTGTCAATAAAAAATTTGATTTAGATTAGTAGAAAAGAGTGAGTAGTATGGAGTACATTATAATAAGTTTATTAATATTTAATTTAATAATATTAATTATAAGTTTGATTTTAATTTTAAAATCTAATGGTAAAAATGAAACAACTGAAAGAATTGGACGTTTAGAAACTAATTTAATTAAAGAAATAGGCGATTTTAAATTAAATTTTACTAATGATTTACGTAAAGATTTTGATAACATGAACGACCGAATGGAAGGACGTTTAAAATTAATGGATAATCGAGTTAGTGAACGTCTCGACCAAAATTTTGAAAAAACTAATCAAACATTTAACAATGTATTAGAAAGATTATCAAAAATTGATGAAGCTCAGAAAAAAATTGATGGTCTATCTACGGATATAGTTTCTTTACAAAGTGTATTAACTGATAAAAAAACTAGAGGTATTTTTGGCGAAGTTAATTTAAATTATATTTTAAGTAATGTTTTTGGCGATAAATCAAATGGAATATATGATTTACAGCATAAATTAAGTAATGAGTCTATTGCTGATGCTATTTTATATGCTCCACAACCATTAGGTCATATTGTAATTGATAGTAAATTTCCTTTAGAAAACTATCAAAGAATGATCGACCGAACTTTAACAAAAAGTGAACGTGAATTAGCCGAAAAGAATTTTAAAATAGATGTTAAAAAGCATATTGAAGCAATTAGTAGTAAATACATTATTCCTGGTGAAACTGCTAATGAAGCAATTATGTTTTTACCAGCAGAGGCAATTTTTGCTGAGATTAATGCATATCATAGTGATTTATTAAAGGAAGCTTATAATAAAAAAGTATGGTTAACTGGACCAACTACATTAATGAGTACTTTATCTATCATTGGAATGATTTTAAAAAATATGGAAAGAGATAAATATGCTAAAGTTATCCATGATGAGTTAAATAAATTATCTTTTGAATTTGCTCGTTATAAAGACCGTTGGGATAGATTATCTCGTAATATTGATACTGTAAATAAAAGTGTAAAAGAATTACATACTACTAGTGAAAAAATATCCAAAAGATTTGATAATATTAACAAAGTAGATGTTGAAAAATTAATTGAAAATCAGTCAATTGATAAATTAGATTATAATGAAGAATAAAAAAAGGAAATTAGCTTTTATTAGGTAATATAACTAATGAAAGGAGCTAGATTGTTTTAAATGATAGCTAAGTTTTATACTGCCAAATATGATCGAGTATTTAAATCAATCTTTTGTAGTGAGAATAATTATGATTTATTAAAAGAACTGTTAAAAAGAATTTTAAATAAAAATATTATAAATGTAAAATTATTAAGAAATGAATTGGATGTACAAAATAAAAAAGATAAAGTTAAAACAGTTGATGTTTTGGTTTTAGTTGATGATGAATATCTTCATATTGAAATTAATACAGTGGCAAATGATTATATTCATGTTCGAAATTTTAATTATTTTACATCAATTTATAATAAAAAAACAATTAGAGGGGGTAAATATGATTTAAATCATCAAAGTATTCATATTGATTTATCTTATAATTTAAAAAAGAGTATTCCTATAAAACAAGAATACGAAATGCAAACAAAAGATGGCAATAAATATATTGATAATATTAAAATAATAGAATACAATATGGATTTATTAAAAGAACAATGTTAAAAAATAGTGATATTGCAAAAAAATATGGTCACTTAATTATGTTAGATTTAAATAAAGAACAACTAAAAAAATTAGTAAAAAGCAAGGGAGATTGGTTTATGAAAAAATATCAAGATGAAGTTGTTAAAATAAATGATGAAGAATATTTTCAAAGTTATATGACTCGTGAAGAAGATCAATTAGTATGTTTTAATACTGAAAAAGCTATTGCATATGAAGAAGGCAAATCAAAAGGTGAGTCAAAAGGCCAAGAAAAAAGTAAAATTCAAATAGTAAAAAATATGCTTAAAGAAAAATTAAATATCAATTTAATTAGTAAAGTAACAGGACTTTCTAATCAAGAAATAGATAATATTGCTAAAAATTTGGTTAAATAATCATATTTTATTAAAAAATAAAATTTAACTAATAAAAAAAGTTTAAAAAAATGAATTTTTTGTACTTTTTTGTTGTAATTTTAAAAATCCTTGTGATATAATTTTTATATAATAAGGAGGAAGTAAGTAAATAAATGATTAAAGGACAAAAATTAAGTTTAAAGGAAAGTAATACTAGGAAAAAACAGTATATTACTGCAGCTAGTATTTGTTTAGTATTGCTAATTATAATTGGTGGCACTTATGCATATTGGACAGTAACAAAAACCCAAAAAGATGAAAATACAATAACAACAACATGTTTAGATGTACAATATGAAGATGTATCAGAAACTGGGATTGACTTAGAAAAAACTTTCCCAATCAGTGATGCTGAGGGAAAAGCAACAACAGGGTATAAATTTAAATTAACAAATAAATGTGATAGTTATGTAGCATATAACGTTAATTTAGAAAATTTAAAATTAGATTCTAATGATGAAAAAAACAAAATTAATGAAGCTTATTTAGATACAATCTTAAACGATGGACCAGTAGTAGGATTATCTACATATCAATCAGTACCTACATTATTAACTGATAGTTCTTCAGATGGAGCAAGAAGATTAGAAACAGGAACACTAGGTCCAAAAAGTTCAGGTAATGAATCTATTGAATATACTCTAAAAATGTGGTTAGATGATGAAACTCCAACAAGTGAAATGAATAAAAGTTATAAGAGTAAAATAAGTGTATATGGAACAGTAGTAGCGCCAGAGAATGCCGTAGAGAAAATAACTAATTTAGCGGCATCTACTCCTAAAGCAGCAAGTTTAGAGGTAGATGATACAACACAATTAGTTGAAGATGATACTAATGAAAAGAACTTAAGATATATAGGTAAAGATCCAGCTAACTATGTAGATATAGGAAATGGTGTATATCAAACGGATATATGGATTGGATATGACGCTGAAGATATATATAATGATGCAGAATATACTGTAGAATATACGTCATATGATGAATGTAATGAAAATACAGAATATAATCAACATTGTACCCAATTACATAAAAAAGGTGACCCAATATTATGGCGAATAATAGGAGTAATGAAAGATGCAGATGAACAAAAAACTCCAAGATTAAAAATAATAAGAGATGAAGCTATTGGTTCAATAGCATGGGATGCAAGATGTAAATCTGAAGGAAGTGATGAAACAGAAATTTGTTCCTCAGGATATGATTATAAAAATAACTGGAATAATGCAAGTTTAAAAGAAACATTGAATAATGCATTTTGGAATAGAGGAATAACAACAACAAGAAATTATGTATATGAGTA
>CANRCO010000017.1 GCA_947629125.1 uncultured Bacilli bacterium
GGTAGCGACGGAGGGGATCGAACCCCCGACCTACCGGGTATGAACCGGTCGCTCTAGCCAGCTGAGCTACATCGCCACAACAAACCAATTATAACAAATATCTTAGTATTTAGCAATAGTTTTTTGTTAAACTAAAAGAAGTTGCAAATATATACAAAATGAGATAAAATTATACAAGGATGTGGTTTTTTTGGAAAAAGACAAGAAAATATTTTTAGGCATTGTAATAATAATAAGTTTAATTGCTATTGGTTTAGGAATTTATTTATTAACTCGTGATGAAAAAGAGACTGTTTCCACTAATACTAGTGTTAAAGATAGTACGAAGTTTAAAGAAGAATACGAATCTTTAAATAATACTGATACTGGTAATAATCATAAATATCAAGAATTAACAATTGCGGATGATAATCCAATTAAATATGCTAGTATTAAAGATGTAAATAAATTATTAAAAGATGGTACAGGTATTATTTATTTTGGGTATCCTCGTTGTCCATGGTGTCGTAATGCTATTAGTGTTTTATTGGATGTAGCGAAAAAAAATAATATTGAAACTATATATTATTTAGATAGTTATGAAATTCGGGATACTTATGAATTAGTCGATGGTAAAGTAACAAAAACCAAAGAAGAACAAGATGGTTATCAAGATATATTAAAATACTTAGATGCTAATTTAAGTGATTATGTTTTAACTGATGAAAATAATGAACAAATTTCAGTCGGTGAAAAAAGATTATATGTACCTACTGTTGTAGCAGTAGAAAATGGAAAAATTACTGGTTTTCATGAAGGAACTGTTAGTCTTGATAACAAACAAACTGCTTATGATGCCCTAACAGATAAACAACGTAATGAGCTAAGTGATATATATCAAGACATATTAGTAAAAAATAATCAAACGTATTGTGTTGATGAAGAAAAATGCTAACAATAATTTATTATTGTTTTTTTCTTGTAAGTAAAAAAGATATTTATTATAATAATAATTGATGAAAGAGGCGTTATTATGAAAAATATTACTTTATTACCTGCTGATAATTATAACGTAATAAATAAAACGATTTTTAGTCCAGAAGACCATGATATATTAATAAATTTATATGAACCAATAATTGGGGCTTTAGCTATTAATCTATATTTATCATTGCAAAGTGATTTAGATAACGCTCAATATATAAGTAAAGATTATAATCATCACCATTTAATGACTCGCTTAAAAGTAGAATTAGATGTAATTAAAGTAGCTCGTGAAACTTTAGAAGCAATTGGTTTAATGAAAACATATGTAAAACCAGGAGAAATTAATTACTATATTTATGAATTATATTCACCATTAAGCGCTTATGATTTTTTTAATAATCCATTATTTAATGTTGTTCTTTATAATAATATTGGTAAGATGGAATATGAAATATTAAAGAAAAAGTATCAAAAACAAAGAATTAATTTAAAAGAATATAGTGAAATAACGAAAACAATTACTCAAACTTTTAAAACTCAAAGTTATATTGAATCTTTTGAAACTTATCAAAAAAATAGTAATAATTTAGTATTAAATGACCAAATTGATTTTGATTTATTAATTAGTAGTTTTCCTAAAAATATTTTAAACGAGCGAGCTTTAAATAAAAAAAACAAAGAATTAATTAATAATTTAGCTTTTATTTATAATATCGATACAATTCAAATGAGTGAGTTAATTCGTTCCTCAATTAATGAAAATGGCTTTATTGAAAAAGAAGCATTACGTAAATTGGCTCGAAAATATTATCAATTTTACAATAATGGAAGCTTACCAACTTTAATTTATCGTTCACAACCGGAATATTTAAAAAATCCTTTAGGTGATAATTCTCGGCGTGGTAAAATTATTGGTGTGTTTGAAAATACAACTCCTTTTGATTTTTTAAAAAATAAATACAAGGGTGTAAATCCTACTGCTCATGATTTAAAATTATTGGAATATTTATTAATTGATTTAGAATTAAAACCCGCAGTAGTAAATGTTTTAATTGATTATATCTTAAAAGAAAATAATAATCGTTTAACAACAAAATTAGTGGAAACTATAGCAGGACAATGGAAAAGGTCAGGAGTAGAAACTGCTAATGATGCGATGAATTTAGCTGAAAAAGAACATAAAAAATTTAATAAAAGTTTAAATAAAAATAAAACAGAAATTAAACCAGTTTGGTTTAATGAAAAAATTGAAAAAGAAACTATTACAAAAGAAGAAGAAGAAGAACTATCTGATTTATTGAAAGAATTTAGGTGATTTTATGGAAAAAATAAAAAATAAATATAGTAATAATCCGCAAAAAAACTTAAAAGATAATTATCGTATTGCTTGCCAAGATGTTAAATTTACCAATTTAATTCATAATTTAGACATTAAAGATAATATAGCTATGAGGTATACTACTAGTTTGCAAACTACTATTAATGAATTAGATAACTGTCAAGAATGTCGGGGATTATTTGAATGTCAGAATCGCTTTGAGGGTCATATTTATTATCCAAATAAAAATAACGATAAATTAGATTTTAATTATGTTGCTTGCCGATATGAAGAAGAAAGAAGAATTAATTTAGAAAATAAAAAATCTAATAATAAAGAAATTGATAATGCTCGAATGAAAGATATAGATATTACTGATAAAAAAAGAGTTAAATTAATAAAATGGTTAAAACAGTTTTATGATAAATATGATAACACTAAGAATTTTAAAGGGCTTTATTTACATGGTAGTTTTGGCAGTGGTAAAACATATTTAATCAGTGCTTTATTTAATGAATTAAAGATTAATAAAAAAGTTACTACGGCGATAGTTTATTTACCCGAATTACTTCGTGATTTAAAAGATAATTGGGATGAAATAAATATGAAAATTAATTATTATCAAGGAGTAGATTTATTATTAATAGATGATATTGGAGCAGAAAAGGTAAGTGAATGGGGTCGCGATGAAATTCTAGGAACAATTTTACAAAGTAGAATGAATAATAATTTATGTACATTTTTTACTTCTAATTTAACAATTACTGAATTAGAACAACATTTAGCATTAACTAAAAGTGGAGTAGACAGCCTAAAAGCACGTAGAATTATCGAAAGAATAAAACAATTAACAATAGATATGGAACTTATTAGTTCTAATAAAAGAAATTTATTAGATGAGGATACTAATGCAAACAGCTGATTTTGATTACGATTTAGACCCCCAATTAATTGCCCAAACACCACTTAAAGACCGTAGTTCTTCCAAACTAATGCTATTAGATAAAAAAACAGGAGAAATTAAACATTATCATTTTAACGAAATAATTAATTTATTAGAAAGTGGCGATACTTTAGTATTAAATGATACCAAAGTTATTCCAGCACGTTTAATTGGCATAAAAGAAGAAACTAACGCAACCATTGAAATATTACTATTAAAAGAATTAGAAAATAATCAATGGGAGTGTTTAGCTAAACCTGCTAAACGTTTAAAAATTGGTACAATTGTTTCTTTTGGAGATGGTTTATTAAAAATAAAAGTTATAAATAAATTAGATGAAGGAATTGTTCATGTAAAATTAATATATGAAGGAATATTAATGGAAATATTAGATAAATTAGGAACAATGCCTTTACCACCTTATATTCATGAAAAATTAGAAAATCAAGACCGTTATCAAACAGTTTATGCTAAAAATTTAGGTAGTGCTGCAGCTCCAACAGCGGGATTACATTTTACTAAACAATTATTAGAAAAGTTAAAGCAAAAAAACATTAATATATTATATGTAACTTTACATGTTGGATTAGGCACTTTTCGTCCAGTTGAAGTTACTGATATAAAAAATCATCATATGCATGTAGAGTATTATGAAATGAATGAACCGACTGCTAAAAAACTAAATGAACTTAAGAAAAACGGGCAAAAAATTTATGCAGTAGGAACTACTTCAACTAGAGTTTTAGAAACTATAATGCATAAATATGGAAAATTTAAAGCTTGTCAAGGAAATACTAATATTTTTATTTATCCGGGTTTTGAATTTCAAGCAATTGATGGTTTAATAACTAATTTTCATTTACCAAAGAGTACTTTATTAATGTTAGTTAGTGCTTTAGCATCAAAAGAAATAATTTTAAATGCTTATCAAGAAGCTATTAAATGTAATTATCGTTTTTTCTCTTTTGGGGATGCGATGTTTATTAGATAAAAAATACATAAAATGACAATTTATGTATTTTTGTTATGTTATAAATAATTTGGTGATTAAATGAAAAAATTTTTTATAACAATTTTATGTGCAATTTTAATGGGTAGTATATTTGCATTTTATATGTTTCAAAATATGGAACCAAGTATTGCTAAAACCGTTGATAATAATACTGTAACTGCTTTTCAAGTTGGAGTCTACAGTAATTATGATAATGCTAATACTGCTACAAAACAATATAAAAGTTCATTAATATATCACGATGAAAATTATTATCGAATATTTATTGCCTTATATCATGATGAATCAATTATTAAATTGATGCAAGATTATTTTCATGATACAGATGTTTATTTAAAAGAAATACCAGTACCGGAAGAATTTTTGACAGTTTTATCTAAATATGAAAGTTTAATAAAATCATCTAATATTGATGATTATGATGAAGTAAATCAAAGTGTATTAAATGAATTTGAACGTATTAGAAAATGATTTAAAACCAAGAGAAAAATTGTTAAAATACGGTGCTGTAGCTTTAACAGATGAAGAATTAATAGCAATTATTTTACATACTGGAACCAAAGAACAAAATGTTTTTAGTTTAGCTAAACAAATAAATACTCTAATAAATAGTTTAAATAATTATCAAAATTTATCGTTAAATACATTACTTAATCTTAAAGGTATCGGTTTAGTAAAAGCTGTTAGTTTATTAGCTAGTATCGAATATGGACGACGAACAACTAAAAATATAAAAGAGACAAATGAAATTATTAATGCTAAAAGTGTTTATGAATTGTTTAAATTAGAATATCAGTTTTTAGCTCAAGAAAAATTTAGTTGTATTTTTTTAAATACGAAAAGAAAAATAATAACAATTAAAACTATATTTATTGGTACGATAAACCAAAGTATCATTCATCCAAGAGAAATATTTAAAGAAGCTTTATTAGTATCTGCTAGCAGTATTATTTTAGTCCATAATCACCCTAGTGGGGATGTTACACCAAGTCTAATGGATATTAAAACTACCAATCAATTACAAGAAATTGGTAAAATTTTACTTATTCCAGTTATAGATCATGTAATTATTGGGAATAATAAGTACTACAGTTTTAAGGAACAAGGAAAGGTGTAAAAAAATGCGACAATATAAAATTAATGCAGTAATATTTCTTTTGTTATTTCTAGTAATTATTTTTAAAGATAGCATGTATTATTTTACTGAAAAAACTTTAAAGTTAAATAACATTGCTGATGCTATTGAAAATAGTAAAAAAACTTATTATGAACAAGAATATCAAAAAGTATTAGATTTATATGAAATAAAAGAATTTCCTAAATATGAATACGAATTTTCTAAAGTAATATATCGAAATATTTATAAATATTTTAATGAAATGACTATTTTAAAAGGTAAAGATGCCAACTTAAAAGAACATATGGCTGTTATTAATGATGAAGGTTTAATTGGAGTAATTTCCAAAGTATATAAAAATACTGCAAAGGTAGAACTATTAACTAATAAAGACATCAATGTCTCAGTTAAAATAAATGAAGTTTATGGAATGTTACATATTGATAATTTTAATGAATTAATTGTCGATAGTATAACTAATTATGATAATGTAGCAGTAGGGGATTATATTTACACTTCTGGTTTAGGTAATTTACCAGCTAATATTTATATTGGTAAAGTAAAAGAAATTAAAAAAGACCAAAGTGGAATAAGTAAGACTTTAATTGTTGATAAAACTATTGATTTTGCCAAAATTGATTATGTAGCTATTATGAAAAATGGAGTAGAAAATGAATAGTTTAATTGCTTTTGGTTTTACTATTCTTGATATATTAATCTATAAATTTACACCTTATGAATCGTTTTTGTTTTTAATTTCTTTAACCTTGTTTGATAAAAAAGATTATTTTAAAGTAATAATGTTAGGTATATTTATTGATTTTGTAGTTCTCAACACATTTTTTATAAATACTATAATATTACTTATTTTATTTATATTTGATAAATCAATTTTAAAAATAAAAAATAAAAAGATTAAATCGTATATGGTAGTAAATACTTTAAATTATTTAATTTATTCTGCAAGTTTATATTTAATTTTTAGCCAGACAAATCTAAAAGAATTTTTTCTAGATTTAGGCTATAATTACTTATTCAATTTAATTTTTTGGCTTTTTAGTTATAATCTATTAAAAAAATGCATAAAAATTAATAGGTGATAATAATGGTTGAATCAGCAGATGAAGTTGCAAAAAGAATAAAAAATAAAAGAAATAATTATTTAGAAACAAAAAAAGATAAAAATAATCAAACTAGTAATAAAATTAGTGCTTTATTTTCCCAAGTATTATTAGCTATAATCTTTTTTTTAGGCAGTGCTATTTATATTAATTATTCAACTAATAATAAAAAATTATATGAAAAATATGTTTTTACTAATTCCTTATCATTTCAAAAATTTCAAAATCTTTATCAAAAAACTTTTGGTAAAATAATTCCTACTACAAATGATGAACCAGCAGCTACTGTTTTTAATGAAAATAATAATTCCACTGACATAGAAATTAGTAAATATTATGATGGCGTAATGTTAAAATATCCTTCTAAACAAGCAATAAATAGTTTAAAAGGTGGTATAGTTGTTTTCAATGGAACAAAAGATAATTACGGCAATGTTTTAATTGTTCAAGGAGTAGATGGGGCCGATATTTGGTATGGTAATATATCAAATATTAGTGTGGCTTTATATGATTATGTTGAAGAAAATCAAGTCCTTGGTGAAACCACTGATAATAAAGCGTATATAGTAATTAATAAAGATGGAAATTATTTAAATTATGAAGAATATACTAAACAAACTGAAAATTAACTATTTAACATATTTCTTTTTTTTATTAGCTCTTTTAGCTGGTTATTTTAAAAATTTATCAGTCATTTATACTATTGTAATTATTCATGAATTAGGTCATATCTTTTTTATTAAAATCTTTAAATATAAATTAATTAAAATAGAAATCTTTCCCTTCGGCGGATTTACAACAATTCATAAACCATTAAATAGTTCTATAACTAAAGAAATAATTATTGCATTTGGTGGAATATTTTTTCAATTGTTATCTTTAGTCATTTTTAGTTGTTTTGTAAAAGTAAAAACTTCATATATTAGTCGTCTTTTTATTAACTATAACTTAATATTACTAATATTTAATTTGTTACCAATAAATCCATTAGATGGTTATATAATTTTAAAAACAAATTTAGAAAAGTTTTTTTCTTATCAGAAGGCTTTTTATTTTTCTCAATTAGTTTCTTTTATTAGTTTAATTTTCTTTCTATTATTAAATTTTTACTATCATTTAAATAATTACGTAATTATTGGTTTTCTTATTTATAAATTGATTATGAGTTTTAAAAATTGGCGTTATATCTATAATTTATTTATTTTAGAACGATATTTATATGATTTGCCATATAAAAAAATAGAATATGATAAAGGTTTAAATTTAAATAAATTAAAAAGAGAAACTTATCACTATTTTAAAGAAAAAAACACGATAATCAGTGAGAAACAACTATTAAATACTAAATTTCGTCTAAATTAAACAATTTCATAAAAAAAATACTTGCATTTACCTAAAAAATAAGATAGAATTAAAGAGGTCTTATCCAAAATGGGCTTGTAGCTCAGCTGGTTAGAGCGCACGCCTGATAAGCGTGAGGTCGGAGGTTCAAGTCCCCCCAGGCCCACCATTTTGTTTTTTTGGCCCGTTGGTGAAGTGGTTGAACACACATGCCTTTCACGCATGCATTCACGAGTTCAAATCTCGTACGGGTCACCAATATTTAAATTAAGTTTATTTAATAAACTTTACATAATAAGTAGTTTAAAATGACTACTTTTTTATTTTTTATTGAATTTTGATTAGTTCTATAGTAATATAAAAATATAGTAGAGTAGATAATAGGAGGAATTTAAATGTTTAATGATTCAAAACTTTTGTTCCAATATAAATATGCTATAGATTCTTTTTTAAGCAAAATAGAGCATAAATGGTATAGAAATGAAGAAGGTTTTAATAATTTACAAAAACAATGCTATGCTTTACTTGAACAAGCTGAAAAAATTTATAGTGTTTATAATTTAGAAAATGGCAATCGATTAGATAGTCTAATTAATTTTCAAACTAGTTTTTTAAAAATTTTAACTTATTATATGGATAATATTAATCCTGAAAATAAAGATTATGATGCTTATTTTAATTATTTTGCTAATATTTTAGATTTATATCGGGCATATAATGCTCAAATTAATTATTTAAATTATTCAAAAGTTTTAAGTGCTGAAAATCAAGAAGATGTTTTGCTATTTAACGATAATAATCCAGTTAAAATTAATCAAAGTTATGTTGCGGATTTTGCAAGTAACAACCAAAGAATTAGTGAATTAATTGAACCATTATTAACTCAGAGGACAAATTTATTTCCAAATATACCAACAAATGATTCATTAGTAGATAATACAACTAAAATTAGTAATTTGTTAAATATCGAGCCATTAAAATTATCTAATGTTGCAGAAGAACAACCAGAAATAGAAACAATTGATAATAATCCAGTTGAAGAAGATACATTAAATCCTTTGGATTTAATTAATGAAACTCCAGAATTAGAAGAAAATTTGGAAACAAATATGGATGAATTAAGCGATAGAATTTCAATAGGTCAACAATTTACTACTCAAGATGGTTGTAATATTTATAATGATTGGCAAAGTGCAGCAAATCAAAATGATGGTATAGTTAATACCAACAATTTAAATAAAGCAGTTGGAGGTATTCATATAAATGATGGTTCTCCCGATGGTTTATATTACTCTAATAATGATGCTTTAACTTATTTATCACCAGATGCCCAAATTGATGCAATTTTAGCAGTTGACCCAATTACTAATAATGCAATTGGATGGTTTAATTATAATGATGTTAATTTAATAAAAGAAAATGAGTTACCGCTTATGGAAGAACCACAACAGACTGTTCCAGAAGCAAACAATTATGATTTTCAAATTCCAGGAGAAATTCCTAACGATATTCCATCAATGGGAACTAGATAAGAAGATTAATTCTTCTTTTTTTATTACTATAATATTGCCAAAAGATAAAAAATAATTTATAATAAAAAAAGATAGAGAGGTAAGAAACTATGAATCATAATGTAAATCGGGGGGGGGTATTTTAATAAACAAAAGTACCCGAAGATATTAGTTTGTTTAGGAGTATTAGTAGGAGTACTAATAATAAGTGGAATAAGTTATGCCTTATGGAGTACAACAAAAGAACAAACAAGTATAAATAAAATAAGTAGTGGTTGTTTAAAACTAGATGTAACTGAAGGAACAAATATTGATATACCAAATGCCTACCAAACACCAGATAGTGAAGGATTAAAGCAAGATGGTTATAATTTTACAATAAACAATAATTGTAATCATGAAGAATATGTAGAAGTAAACTTAGATATAAATAAAAACAATACATTAAATGAAAAGAATATTAGAGCAACAATACTATATAATGATAATAAAATAATTGAACCCAATAATTTAAATAATTTACTAGATAGAGAAACAACAAGTAAAGAATATAATATAGGTAAACATTTAACAACAGTAAAAATAGATGCTAATAATAGTAAGCAATTAAATTTAAAAATCTGGCTAGATGAAAACACTAGTTTTAACGATTTAAAAGAAAACAATACCTTTGAAAGTAAAATAGAGATAGATAGTATCAAAAGAGAAAATATACTAGCCAGTGATTATGTTAGAATCATAAGTGAAGACAATGAAGAGTTAGCCTATGATGAAACAATAGATAATAACTTAAGATATATCGGAGCAGCACCAAACAACTATATAGATATTGGAAATGGAACATATGATAGTGATTTATATTATGGTTACCCTAATACAGCTTCAACAAATAAGGCATTTCCAGAAGAATATACATCATTAGAAGAATGCCAAAATGCCCCATCAAAAAATAATAACTGTACTTTAGTATATAAAAAAGGCTCTCCAATCTTATGGCGCATCATCGGAGTAATGAATAATGTTGAAAATGAAACAGGGAAAAAAGAGAGTCGAATTAAATTAATTAGAGCTGATGGCTTAAATAAAGGTATGGCGTATGATTACCGTTGTGATGGCAAAATAAATACTGAAACAAAATCTTGTACTGGCAATTTAATATATACAGATTTAAATTATTCAAAAAACTGGAATGAATCAAGTTTACAGAAAATATTAAACAATAAATATTATAATCAAGAAATTGCCGAAAATGTATTTGAATTGAATTATTTATATAATGGTTCTAGTTATAATTGGAAAACAGATTATCTTGATTATGATTTTAGAAATAGAGGACTAAGTAAAAAAACAAAAGAATATATTGAACCAGCAACATATTATTTAGGAAATATTTATTTAACTGAAAATGAACAAAATCTAAATACTAAAGAAATATATAGTATAGAACGAAGTAAACAAGTAGAAGATAATTTTCCTAGTGAATGGACAGGAAATGTCGGCTTAATGTATTTAAGTGATTATGGTTTTACTGTTGATGATAAAAATACTTGTTTAAACTCTGCTTTATATGTTTATAGTACAAATGGATGTAGAGGTAAAACATGGATTTTAGATAAAAAATATAACTATGAACATTGGACTATTGATGGACATATGGTAAAAAGTAGTAGCGTTACATTTAACTATAGTGCATCTAGATATGCTGTAACTGTTTTACCAACCGTTTATTTAAAAAGCAATGTTCAATTAATTTCTGGTGATGGTTCAAAAACTAATCCTTATAAAATTAATATATAAACTGATGGTTTTATCAGTTTTTTTATGTTATAATAAAATCGTATAGTAAACGGAGGTTATGTTATGAATATAATCAAAAAATTATGGCAATCAAATCGAATATTAGTTATATCATGTGGTGTGTTTTTGGTATTTATGCTTTTTTTCTTAATTTTATTAATGATGTCTGGAGGTAAAACAACTTCATACAGTAAATTAGAAAATATTTTAGAAAATGCTGCGAAAAAATACTATGCTGATAATAAAGAATTATTACCAGAAAATTCTGATGATTTAGTTAGTGTTTCAGCAGATACTTTAGCTTATGGCAACTATATAAAAGATTTGAGCGAGTATCGTAAGGAAAAGTGTAGTGCTTATGTAGAAGTTG
Organism: uncultured Bacilli bacterium; assembly: GCA_947629125.1. Classification (GTDB taxonomy): domain Bacteria; phylum Bacillota_I; class Bacilli_A; order RF39; family UBA660; genus RGIG4822. The sequence continues at coordinate 11,497 of CANRCO010000017.1, forward strand.
AATTAATTGATAAAGATGATTATTTTTATCAAGCTTACCTAAATTGTGGTAAAGAATATAATACTCAAAAATTTGCTAATGTAATCAACGAAATTGAATTAGTTGACAGTGGCGATGGTTTATATCAAATTAATAATGAAAAAATATTTAGAGGTCAATTACCAAATAATTATGTTGAAATAAATTTAAATTTGGAAACTGATGAAGATGGCGATGTAATTATGGATAAAAAAGACCCTAAAAAAAGACAATATGCCTCTAGTATTTGGCGAATTGTTAAAATTGATTCAGAAGATAAAGTTTATTTAATATTAGATAATCCGGAAAATGATGATAGAACTGTTTGGGATGACCGTTATAATATTGAAACTAAACGTAATGATGGTATTAATGAATATGGTGGTGAAAATAAAAACAGTCGTATTTATACTTTTATTAATGAATCTTATGATGTTTCTCCATCAATGCATAGTAATATCAAAAAATATTTAACAACTTTTGATTTATGTACTGGTAAAAGAGCAACCGAAAATAATACTAAAACTGGAGTTTCTGAATGTGATTTAATTTTAAAAGACCAAACAATAGGTATTTTACCTTTATATGAATATATGCGAGCTAGCTTAGATGAAAGTTGTCAAAGTTCCGTAGATGCTCAATGTCAAAACTATAATTATTTGGCTATTAAAAATAAATGGTGGACATTAACTGGTGTAAGTGCAAACACCTATGAGGCATATTTAATTGATTATGATGGTAAAATAAATGTTGAAAAATCATCACAAAATGCCTTTGCTCGTTATGTTATTGCGTTAAACAAACATGTACTTTATAGTGGTGGCTCTGGAACTAAAAATGACCCTTATAAAATAACTGTATAAAAAAATAATACTTTTTGTATTATTTTTTTTTGAGATAATTTATTAAACTTAGTGGTTCTTCTTTTTGTAACACTATATCGTTAATAATATATATTAAGTTATTTTTCATATTTTTTTCTTTTAAAATTTCATTAAAAGTTAAAAGAGTAGAGTAACCTTCAACAGTGTTGTTTTCTAAATATTTTTGAGCTTCTTGATAGTTAGTTACTAATATTTTACCATATTCATAATTTCTTGATTGAGTGCTTGTACAAGTTAAAATCAAATCACCAATGCCGGCATAAGTTGTAACAGTATTAGAATCAACCTCAAATAGAATAAGCAATTCTTTTAGTTCTTTAAGTGCTATCGTTAAAAGATAAGCGCGAGTCGATTCAGATAACTCTAAACCAGCGACCATTCCACAAGCAATTGCAATAATATTTTTGTAACCACCACAAATTTGAGTACCAATAATATCTAAACTTCGTTCAATATTAATAAATGTATTTTCCCAAAGATGCTTGATTTCTAAACTTAAGCTTAAAGATTTACTAGCAACTGTTAAAGCAGCAGGAGTCTTTTTTATAATATCAGCTGCAAAGGTCGGACCACTTATAATAGCTATTTGTTCTGTATGTAAAACATTTTCAATTGTAGTAGATAAAAATTCTTTATCTATTTCATTTAAACCTTTTGTTAAAATGATTATAGGAACTTGGGGATTATAGAACTCTTTAATACTCTTAGCAATACTTTTAACATATTTATTTGTCGAACCAATAAAAATATATTTAGCATCTTTAACTGCCGTCATATAATCATTAGTGATTTTTATATTTGAAGGTATTGTAATATTTGGTATAACACTTTCTAATTTTTGCGTGTTTTTTAATTCTTCTACTTTATTATAATCTTCGCTCCATAATGTAATATCATCAGCTTTTTCAGTTAAAGATAACGCAATTGCTAAAGAATAAACTCCTGTACCTAAAAAACAAATTTTCATTAATCTTTCCTCATTTCATCATGTAATTTATTTAAATTATTTTCATAAGAATTATTTTTAGCATGATAATAAATACGGTCTTTTATTTTATCTGGCAAATATTGTTGTTTAACATAGCTTTTTGGATAATCATGAGGGTATTTATAAGTTGTAGTACTAATACGAATATTATCGGGGACATTGCCAGTATTACCTTTATTTATATCATCTAATGCTTGGTCTATTGCTAAATAAGCACTATTACTTTTTGGCGATAAGGCCATTTCTGTAACAATTGTTCCTAATGGAATACGTGCTTCAGGTAGACCTACTAATTCACTAGCATGAATTGCTGCCATTAATTTTGGCCCAAGACTAGGATTAGCTAAACCGATATCTTCGTAAACAATAACTGATAAACGACGATATATGCTATCTAAATCACCAACGGCAATTAAACGAGCTAAATAATAAATAGCAGCATTTTCATCACTACCACGAATAGATTTTTGTAAAGCACTTAATAAATCATAATGACCATCTTCATTTTTATCGTGAAATAAAATTGGTTTATTATTAATGTTTTTAATATCTGCAGCACTAATTTTTTTACTTTTTGATGTATAATAAGCAATTTCTAATAAATTTAAAGCACTGCGAAAATCTCCACCACTAATATAAACGATTTGTTCTAAAGCATCTTTAGTAATATCAATATTTTTTAATTCTTTACAGGCTTTTTTTAAGCCCTTAATTATATCAGTATCTGATAAATCTTTCAGTTCAAATATTTGTAAACGACTACGAATTGCAGGGTTAATTTTATGATAGGGATTGGATGTTGTTAAACCAATTAAAATAATCAAACCATTTTCTATATAGGGGAGAAGTAAGTCTTGTTTATCTTTATTCATGCGATGAATTTCATCAATAATTAAAACTAATTCACCATACATTTTGGCCTCAGCAATTGCTACATCAAAATCTTCTTTTTTATTGACAGTTGCATTTAAAAAACGATAATGTATATCTAATTCATTGACTATAGCATTAGCAATACTAGTTTTACCAATACCTGGTCGACCATATAAAATAAAAGAAAAAAGATGTTTATTTTTAACCATATTATAAATAATTTTATCTTTACCAACTAAATGTTGCTGGCCGATTATGTCATCTAATTTTTTTGGTCTTAATTGATTAGCAAGTAATTCCATATTATCTATCTCCTAAATAAAATTATACCATAATTCCATTTATATTGTATAATAAAAGGTAAGAGATGGTAAAAATGTTAGATAAAACTATAATAGCTTATTTAGATTATTTAAAATATGAAAAAAAATTAAGTACAAATACTTTAAAATCTTATACTTATAATTTAACTCAATTTAATAAAGTTCAAAAAAATCCAATTAATGCGACAATTGAAGATATTCGTAAATTTTTATATCAAAAAGATGCTAACGCTCGAACAACCGCTCATTATTTAACCGTTTTAAACTCATACTATGATTATTTAGTAGATGAAAATATAATTAAAATTAATCCTTGTAGCAATATTAAACAACCTAAATTAGCTAAAAAATTACCAAATTATCTGACAATTGAAGAAGTAGATAAATTATTAGATATAAAATTAGATAATCCTTTAGATTACCGTAATAAAGCTATGTTAGAACTAATCTATGCTACTGGTATGCGAGTTAGTGAACTTACTAAATTAAAATTAAGTGATTTAGATTTTTATGAAGCAACTGTTCGGGTAACAGGCAAGGGGAGTAAAGAACGGATTATACCTCTTAATGATATAGCAATTAAATATTTAAAAATTTATATTGATGATTATCGACAAGAGTTATTAAAAAATAAAGTTTCAGAATATGTATTTATTAGTCATATTGGTACGGTTATTTCTCGCCAAGCATTTTTTAAAATCATTAAAAAAGAATGCCTTAGATGTGGGATAAAGAAAGATATCTCACCTCATACCTTAAGACATTCCTTTGCTACCCATTTACTTAACAATGGGGCAGATTTACGTATCATTCAAGAATTTCTTGGTCATAGTGACATAGCCACTACGCAAATTTATGCGAAGATTCTTAATGATACAATTAGAAGGGATTATTTATATCATCCCCGGAGTAAGAAATAATGTAATCTTATTAGTTATTTTGATTACTATTGCGTGCAGAATTTCTTGCAGAGTTTCTAGCAGAATTTGAATTTGAATTCTTAGCATTTTCTCTAGCTCTAGCAGAATTTGAGTTTGAGTTTTTGCTATTATTTCTTGCACTGTTTTTACTTCTATTATTCATTTAATTACCTCCTAATAGTATTATGTCCTAAATAAAATAT
>CANRCO010000018.1 GCA_947629125.1 uncultured Bacilli bacterium
TCATAATAAAAATCTCTCCATTTCTTTTATTTTATCATGGAAAGATTTTTTATTTACACAGATTTATTTACAGACTCTTATGCATGTATGAACTTAAAGAAATTTGCATTTCATCATAGTTGATAACTCTCAAGTTATCTATAATCTAGCTTAATATTCTCAATTTTTTTCATTAAAAAAGACAAATAAGTAAAATTTTTACCTATTTGTCAACAGTCTGAGAAAGCATTATTTAGCTTTCTTAGAACTATTTTGTTTTTTTAATAAATCACGAATTTCTTCAAGTAAAACTGTATTTTCATCTTTTGGAGCTTCAGCTTCTTTTTCTTCTTCTTTTTTATGACCTAGTTTGCTAAGTTTATTAACTAATTTAACAATTACAAAAATACATGCAGCAACAATTAAAAAGTCAATTATACTTTGAATAAATGCCCCATAATAGATAGTTGTATTTCTAAAATTAATACTTAAACCAACAAAATTAACACCACCTAATAATAAACCAATTATTGGTGTTAAAATATTATTAACTAAAGATGTAACTATACTAGAAAAAGCACCTCCAACGATAACACCGACTGCTAAGTCTAAAACATTTCCTCGTGAAATAAATTCTTTAAATTCTTGTAGCATTTTTTTCATTGACTAAAAACTTCCTTTCTTAATGCCTATCTTACAAAAAAACTTTTAATTTGTAAAGATTTGTTGTTAAACTTTATAAAATATTGAAATAAATTTAGCAAATTCATATAAAATTATATTACTTTTATTAATAGCAATATTTTTACCAATAGCTTTACCACCAATAGTTAAAGACGATATAAAAGCTGTAACTACTAAAGAAACAAATAATAAATTAAAATGGTATTTACTAACTAATAAAGCACTAATAGTTACTCCTGCTGCTCCAGAAATAACGCCACAAATATCACCAATAACATCACAACAAAAACTAGAAACTTTATCAGCATTCTTTTTTAATTTAACTGCTAACTTTGCTCCTTTAACTTTTCGTGAACTCATAGAATGAAAAATACTTTCTTCACTTGAGGTAACAGCAACCCCTATTATATCGAAAATAAGTCCTAAAAAAATAAAAAACAAAGTTATCAAAATACTAATTATTAATGTTGCTTGTTTTATTAAAATTTCTGAACCAAATGAAAAAACAAAAGATAATATAAAAGAAAGTAGAAAAACAATAACTATCCATTGCCAATTAACTAAACGATTTTTCTTTTTATTAATTCTTTTAGTTTGAACATCTAAGTTATGGAATACTTCTTTAACTTCTTTTTTAGTCATAATTTTCACTTGCTAAAACACCTCAATTTAATTATATAAGAAAGCAAATAAAAAAGCAAAATTTCTTTTGCAATTACAATAAAATGATAATGGCTATCATTTGGTAAACTTTGAGTCTTAGGTCAAGCAGGATTTCCCTAGTTTCTACAAGACCGTTACCAATCTTGCGGTTCCCCATTTCTAGAAACTAATACAAAAATTCTGTATGGCTTGATCGCCACTTAGTACCCACTGCAATCCCAAATGACTTCACTCTAGGAGATTTCCTCACCAAGCTTTATTACTAATTCTTTTTTGCAAAATAGATTTCATTGTGCAGTTTATCTATTTTTTTGGCCAATAAAATAGATCAGCTCACAAATCCCAACTATCTCACGCAAGACAAGCTACGCTACTCATAACTTTCGCCACAAAGTAGGTTCTATCCTAAGTCGTAGATGATCCATCAGTTTGCACGTATAGGTCTTCCACAAAGCTTAGGTCTCCAGGATAATGGGGTTAATTTATATGCCATTATAAACCTCCCATTATCTTACCTTCCAGCATTCACCCCAAACTGGGCGTAAGAAGCAAACACCAAAAGTTTCACAGATATGCTCTTTAACGGTGGTTTATTCCCGTCTTCATAATAAAGGAATTGACTAGAATAATGTGCCATTTCCATTACGCAAACAATTGTATCACATAATAATTAAAAAGTCAAATTCATCTATTTTTTAAATGAATTCTTATTTTTGGTGGATTGTTTTGAAAAAATCTTTTATTATTGTTTATTTCATCATAAATTTGACGAACATAATTAGAATCTATTGCTTTAACTTGATTAAGATATTTATCACCTAATGATATATATCCATTACTATAATATTCACGAGCTATTAATAATTTGCTAATTTGTAACTCTTCTTTTGATAAATTAATTTGTTTTAAAGCATCACTAAAAGTTATACCACTATTAATTAAAGCAATTAAATTTAATATATTATCACTATATATAATACTATCTTTACGAATATTTAAAAATTCTTGGGTAGGACTTTGCTTTTTATATTTATTTTCATTAAAAAAGCGATAAATCATTTTAAATTTTTTATATTCCATTTCATTATCTAAATTTCTATAACATATTCCCATTGTTAAATATATCTTATCATTCATTTTGTCAGAACCATGTAAGATTTTTTTATAATAAGTTAGAGCTTGTTCATAATTTTTTTCATTATAGAATTTTTGGGCTTCTTCTAAATATTTAATTATAAGATTAGTATTTATTTTACCAATATTTTTCGTATAGAAAGCTAAAATTCTACTGCTATTATAATGTACATTTAGTTTTAAATGAGGATAATAATTAATATTTTCTTTTATTTTAGCTATATCTTTTAAATCTTTTTCTTTTAATAAAACTATACTATCGGTATTATCTAATATTTTTTCAACTTTTTTTAAATTATGCCAAATTCGTAAATCAACTTTTTTAGCTATATAATTTTGACTAATCTCTTTACTTAATTTTTTTATTAAACTATTATAAATTACTACATTTTTTTGTTTACTTTGACCCATTATTTTAGCTATATTAAGATATTCTAAAGCTTTATCATAATCTTCTAGGCGCATATAACACACACCAATTTGACCATAAGCATTAATATTATAGTTACTACAAGCAAGTTTATGATAATTTTTTAAAGATTGAAGATATTCTTTATCAATATAATTTTGTTCAGCTTTATTAAAAATAACTTTAAATTCGTCTTTATTTAAATGGGTCATCTTTGGTTGAATTACTCCATATTTTATTTTATTAGCTTCATAAATTTGAAAATCAATATTCTCATAATTTTTTATGAGTTCCATACCTTCACTAAGTTCATTATTAGTTAATAATTTTATATTGTTTTGTTCATTAACCAATTCAAACTTTTCTTTAGTAGTGTATGTATTATTAATAATTTTTTGTAATAATTGAGCTACAGATTGAATTATGTAAACATCATTGTGTTTAGCTAAAATACCCTCACGAATCAAATCAGTAATATCTTTTTTAGTAAATTCATTAGCTATTAAATAAGCTTCAGTTACTTCTTTTTTTAATACAATTTCATCATATAAATTAATTAGATTTTGTTTGGTAATCAATTTAAACCCCTCCTACTATTTAAATTAAATTAATTCTTTTTAAAATTCTTTCTTTACCTAATAATTTTAAGATAATGTAAAGGTCAGGTGTTTGATTTTTAGTAGTTATTGCCACCCGAATAATATTAGAAATATCAGCAATACTGCCCTTAAATTTATCAGGATTTTCTTTATACTCTTTCATATTAATGCAATAATTCAACTTAGTAGCTAAATCTTGCATTTTTTTAAACCATGTATCTTTATCATCAGCTTCATCGTAATAATTATTAAAATATTCATCTACTACTACTTTTATATCATTACTTGTAAATCTTTTATCAAAATCATAAGTTACATCCTTAAATAATTCATCATACATATACCATATTTGACTTTTAACCTCACTTAAAGAAGCATAATCTTTACGTGGTTTTTTTTGTTCTCTTTCAATATTTAAAACATTAATAGTATAATCTTGATATTTATTAATTAACTTATTAAATTCTAAATCATATGTTTTACTCCACTTATCAAGTAAATCATAAACTTCCTTAGCTTTTAAACGACTTAAATAATTTTTGGAAATGTTATCTAACTTATCTAAATCAAATAATGCTCCGGAAGAAGACATTTTCTTAGGAGAAAATTCAAATTCATAAAATTTAGCATCCGGATGATTTTCGCGCCATACTTCATAGTTAGAGTTGGCAATCGTCATAACAGCTTCAATAACAGCATAGACAGGATAACCCTTTTCTTCATAATAAGTCATTCGAGCTTCAGGATCTAAGCGTTTCGAAATTTTACGAATTTTATCGCCATCTTTTTTTAGTATTAATGGTGTATGAATATATTTTGGCATTTTAAAACCAAATGTTTTAAATAACTCGTAATGTAAAGGAATTGAACTCATCCATTCTTGACCACGAACAACATGAGTCGTCCGCATTAAATGGTCATCGACTAAATGAGCAAAATGATAAGTTGGTAACTGATTTGATGATTTCATAATTGGAATATCAATATCATTTTCTGGTAATTCCATATCGCCATTAACTAAGTCAGTAAACTTAAATTTATGATTAAAATTACCATTACTTCTTAAACGAATAGTATATTTTTCGCCATTTTTAATTCTTTTGGCAGCTTCCTCATTACTAATATAACGATATTTAGCATATTTACCATAAATACCAATCCGGCGTTTATCTTTGGTTTGAGCTTCTCTGGCGGCATCCATTTCTTCTTGCGTTAAAAAACAAGGATAAGCTTTACCTTCTATAATTAAATGTTTAATAAAAGTATGATAAATTTCTTTTCTTTCTGATTGAATATAAGGTCCATAATTACCTTTACTTTCCTTTGTATCACGGTATTCATATTCATCAGGATTAATATCATAATATTCTAAAATATGGCGGATGAACTCTACTGCCCCTTCTACTTCTCGAGCTTGGTCAGTATCTTCATTTCTTAAATAAAAAACTCCCCCACTATTTTTAGCTAAAACATAATCAATAGTTACTGACATAAAATTACCAATATGCATAAAACCAGTTGGAGATGGAGCATATCTAGTTACTTTTGCTCCTTCTTTTAAATTACGAAGAGGATACATTTTTTCATAATCAGCTACAGTTTTAGTAATATTAGGAAATATTAAATCAGCTAGTTCTTGGTTTGTCATAACCTTCACCTCTATCTAATAGTATCATAAATTAACTTTTTTGGGTATGAATTTTAATAATATTTTTGTAAAGCTTTTTTTAATGGTTCATTAGTTTTTATTTGGTCTAAACTTAAATCATAATTATTTAAATTTTCATATTCATCATAATAAAAATAATTTTTTATAAATGTTTTAAAATTATAAAGCATTAAATCTTTATCATTTTGATATTGTTCTAAAAATAAATAAGCAATGCTTTGTCCATAAGAACTGTTATATATAACATCCATCTGAGTAGATATATTTTTACCTAATAAATAATGATATTTTTTAGGAATTTTTAAATCAGCTACTCCATCAGTTATCTTTTGTCTTTTTAAAAATGTTTTTAATAATATTAATTCCAAATATAAATCTATTAAATAGGATTTTTCTAATTCATTTTTATTAGGTAATATTTTTATTTTATTTAAATAATCAAAAAGAAGTAATTCACAGGTATAAGAAATAACTTCTATAAAACTATTATAACGATAATTTAATAAGGAATTATTATAGTCATAATCAATTAAGTGAGCTAATTCATGAACCATAACTTCTAGCATTTCGCTTTTATTTTTAGTTTTCTCTACTACAGCAAAATTTTTATTAATAGATGGTAAATAAAGAGAAAAACCCGCTTCTTCCGAAGATAATTCTTTCATAAATATCAAGTTATTATTTTTAATATTTTTTAAAACAATTTTACCGAATTTTTTATCAATACTATTATAAAAATCAATAGCTATATCTTTTAATTCTTTCTTTTTATAATCTTTTAAATAGTCTTTATTAGTTAAAGTTTGGTCTAAGTAATCAAATAAATGTAAATTATAAACAAATAGTTTTCCGATTTTTTTATCGTTTGCTAGTAATTTTAAATAATAATCATAAAATCCATTACTTAAATATTTTTCCAATATTTCTAATTCTTTATCAGATAAAATATCTAAAATTTTTGATTTTTTACATGAAAATGAAATATTAACATAATCATTTAAACTTTCAAATAATTCTTCATCATTTTGCGAATTGTTCTTTTTTTTAACTATTTCTTTTAAATCTTTTAATATTGTTTTGTTCATTTTTTCTTTTCCTTTAAATTATTTTGGTTGTTATTATAACACTACTTTAATTTATTGCAAGAAAAAGCTTTGCTAAATTCTACTCATTACGTTTATATTTAGATATTTATCAACTAAATATAATTTCATACATTTTGTATCTTGCTATTCTAGGATGAAATTTTATTCTCTTCCCTTATATTAATACACTATCTATAAAGTATAAAATAGTGCATAATAAAAACACCTTATTTAGTGTTTAACTTTCAATAATAGGAGGAGGGCGGCACATACTCCCTCATCTCTTTTGACCAAAATGGTGTGTGGACGTGCCGAAGTTGTCCACCTCTCCTTGTTTGTATTATATTACTTTTTATCTTTCCTATCAAATAATATTTCAATTTTTCCTTTTTTTAATTTTAATTATTCTTCTAATAATTTTGGATTTTTATTTTTAAAAAAGTTCAAAAATTTAATTGATTACTATTATAACACTACTACAATTTATTGAAAAAAACTTTGTTAAATTCTACAAATATTTTTGCAAAGCTTTTTTTAATGGCTTATTATTTTTTATTTGGTCTAAACTTAAACCATAGTCATTTAGATTTTCATAATCACTACGATAAAAGTGATTTTTGGTAAAGTCTTTTAAATTATATATCATTAATTCTTTATCAAATTTGTATTGTTCTAAAAATAGATAAGCTATACTTTTAGCATACGGATACTGATGTAAAGCCTCTACCGGCTCATATAAATAATTTAGTAATACACTATAATATTTAAATGGTAAGTTCATATTTTTGGCAGTAGTTGCTATGGATTCAATTGTATTATTATCTTTTATTAATAATTTTAATTTTACTAAATCTAAATATAATGTTTGTAATAAATCTTTTTCAATAATATTTTCTTGGGGAATTAATTTTAAATTTTGTAAATAATCTAAGAAAAGTAATTCCAAAGTATATGATAAAACTTCAATAAAGTTATGATAATAAAATTTAACTTCATATCTATTATAAGAAAAATCGATTATATGTGCTAGCTCATGGATTATCGTATCTAACATTACACTATTATTTTTATTTTTAGCTACTAATGCATAATTTTTTTTAAGGAAATTACTACTTATAGAAAATCCTTCAAATGGTAAATTTTCTTTTTGAAAAAATAATAGATTATCTTGATTAACAAAATTATATATGATTTTACCAAAGTCTTTATCAATATTATTATAAAAATCAATAGCTATATCTATTAAATCGTTTTTTTCATAATTAGCTAAATAATCTATATCATTATATTTAAAGTTTAAAGATTTAAATGATTTTATATTATTAATAAAAAGTTTTGTAATTTTTTTATCTATATATATCATTTTGGAAAGATAATTTTTATAATTGCAGTTATTGTTTTTTTTAATAAAATTTATTTCATCTGGTGACAATTCATATTTATTTATCGATTTATTATAAACATATTCATAAACATCAAAAAGATTAGTAATATCAATTAATAGTTCAATATATTCATTTGTTGTTTTAACTTTTTTCTTTTGAGCATTTAATGTTTTTATATCTTTAATAATTGTTTGTTCGTTCATTTTAACTTTCCTTTAAACATAAATATGCTTGCTATTATAACACCACTTTAATTTATTGCAAGAAAAAAAGCCTTTTTTAGGCTTTAATTTCAATTGTAAATTCATCGTTTTTTACATCAATTATTAATTTATCATGCATTTTAATTTTATCTAAAATTAAATACTGAGCTAAAAGGGTATCAAGATGTCTAGTAATAAATCTTTTAATTGGACGAGCACCATATTCGGGATTATAAGAATTATTTACAATATAATCTTTAGCATTTTTTGTTAATTCAATTGATAGATGTAAATTACTTAAACGATTTTTAGTCTCATCAATTATTTTATCAACAATATCGTAAACAACTTCTTTACTTAAGGAATTAAAGACAATTACTTCATCAATACGATTAATAAATTCCGGACGGAAATGTTTTTTTAATTCACTTAATACTAAGTTAGTGGCATCTTTTTCATTATCTAAAATATATTCACTACCTAAATTACTGGTCATAATTATAATAGTATTTTTAAAATCGACAGTTCGGCCTTGGCTATCAGTAATTCGACCATCATCTAAAATTTGTAATAAGATATTAAATACATCCGGATGGGCTTTTTCAATTTCATCAAATAAGACAATACTATAAGGATTACGCCGAACAGCTTCTGTTAACTGACCACCCTCATCATAACCAACATAACCTGGAGGAGCTCCAACTAAACGCGATACATTGAAAGCTTCCATATATTCACTACAATCAATTCGTACCATATGACGTTCATCATCAAATAATTCGTAAGCTAAAGATTTAGCTACTTCAGTTTTACCTACACCCGTTGGTCCTAAAAAAATAAATGAACCAATTGGACGATTAGGGTCTTTTATACCACTACGAGCACGCATTATCGCTTCACTAACCAATTTGATGGCAGCATTTTGCCCTTTAACTCGTTTTTCTAAGTTAGTAGCTAAATTAAGTAATTTTTCTTTTTCGCCACTTACTAATTTTTTAACAGGAATATTAGTCCATTTTGCAATAATATTAGCAATTGATTCTTCATCAACTACATCACTTAAAATTTTAGAATCGACTGATTTTTGTAAACTAGCTAATTCTTTTTCCAAACGCGGAATATCACCATGACGTAAAATTGCCGCTTTTTCTAAATCATAATTGTTTTCCGCAGTTTCTAAAGCAAAACGGGCTTTTTCTAATTCTTCTTTTTTAGCATTGATGTTACTATTTAGATTTTTTTCTTCTTCCCAAGTTTGACGCATAGCTTGTTCTTTTTCTTGTAATTTACTAATTTCAGTATTAATTTGTTCTAAACGTGCTTTACTTAATTCATCTTTTTCTTTTTTTAGGGCTTGTCTTTCAATTTCTAAACGCATAATATCGCGAGTTAATGTATCTAATTCCACAGGAACACTATCTAATTGCATTTTAATAGTAGCACAAGCTTCATCAACTAAGTCAATAGCTTTATCTGGTAAATATCTATCAGTTATATATCTATCGGCAAGAGTTGCTGCAGAAACTAAAGCATTATCTTTAATATTAACTTTATGGAATACTTCAAAACGTTGTTTTAATCCTCTTAAAATAGTAATAGTATCAACAACACTTGGTTCACTAACTTTAACCTTTTGTAATCGTCTTTCTAGAGCTCCATCTTTTTCAATGTATTTACGATACTCATTTAAAGTAGTAGCACCAATTAAGCGTATTTCACCACGAGCTAACATGGGTTTTAGCATATTACCAACATCCATACTGCTTTCTTGGTTAGCACCAACAATCATATGAATTTCATCGATAAACATAATAATATCGCCATTACTTTGTTCTACTTCTTTTAAAACCGCTTTTAATCTTTCCTCAAATTCACCACGATATTTAGCACCTGCAACCAATGCTCCTAAATCTAATTCCCAAATAGTTTTATCTTTTAAGCTATTAGGAACATCGCCTTTGATAATTCGCCAAGCAAGGCCTTCAACAATTGCCGTTTTACCTACACCAGGCTCTCCAATTAAAACGGGATTATTCTTAGTTTTACGAGAAAGTATACGAATAACATTTCTTATTTCTTCATCACGACCTATAACGGGGTAAACTTTATTGTCTTTAACATTTTTCGTTATATCTCGACCATACTTTTCTAAAACATTTTCTTCTGGTTCATTATTATAATTCATTATAATTCCTCCTTTACTAAACGCATTATAGCTCACTAATTAGCAATTGTCAATAGTGAGTGCTAATTAATAAAAATTATATAAAAAATAGGATTAGTTTATTAAACTACTTCCTACTTATTACTCCATTTTAATATTTTTTTAATTAAGCTTAAATTGCAAGTCTATACGGATTATTTTTGGTTCCATTTCCGCTCACTATTTTAACGTCTGATTTTAGATATAGGACTGGGCGAACATTATAAATATCATTAACATAATAATTATTAATAAATCCTGATTTTTGCATATAATCTGCACTGTTATTTCCAAAAGCAGTAGGTGACAATAACCACTGAGAATTTGATGGTTCATATAGCCAATCATTCTTTTTACAATCTTCATAATCATTATTGCTCCATTCATATAAAGATTGGGCTAAACATTCGTCTCTTGTATTTGTATCTCCACCACGTGTTGCAAATCCATAATCACTGGCATACATTAAACCTACTTTACCTTCCCATGTTGGTGGATTACCAGTATATATTGTATTTTCATGCTCTTTATTATAATGTATTATAGTAGTTGCTGTTTTATTTACTCCTGATAATACTCCTCCTAAATGCCATTTTGCATTTTCAAATAATTTTTTACTAATTTCTCTCATTCCTGTATCTTCAAAATTTAGTTTATACCAATACTCTTTAAAACTATTTTCTGTTGTATATTTATACACTCTATTTCTTATATCCGTTATTCCTCTATTCCAAAAAGCACCATTTAATGTTTCTTTTAAGCTTGCATTATTCCAATTGTTTTTATAATCATAATTAGAACAACTTTCTGTTTCATCTTCTGTACTACATCTTGCATCCCAGGTCATCATTCCGATATCTTCATCTCTTATTATTTTTAATCTTGCTGTTTGTTTATCATCTGTTGTATTATCTTTCATTACTCCGATGATGCGCCATAATATTGGGTCGCCTTTTTTATGTTGTTGAGTACAATGTTTGTTATATTTGCCATTACCCTTACATTCTTCTTCGCTTGTATATTCTACTGTATAATCACCTTTGTATATATCTTCATTATTGTAACCAACCCAGATATCTGTTGGATATACTCCATTTCCTATATCTACATAATTTGCTGGGTCTGCTCCGATATATCTTAAATTGTTATCTGTTGTTCCATCTTCAATTAATTGTGTTGTGCTATCCGTACTTGCAGCTGCTGGAGTTGATTCAGTTAACTTTATTATTTTTTTTACAGCATTTTCTGCCTTTGTTGGGGTTGCCCATACACTTATTTTTCCTTTGTATGTTTTGTTCATCTCACTATCTGGTGTTTCACTATCTAACCACATTCTTAAGGTATAGTCTATTGAATCATTACCTTCACCATTTGGTCCTAATGCTCCTGTTTCTAATTCTCTTGTATCATATGCTGTTGCAGTATTTCCTTCTGTTTTTGTTAATAATGTCTCTGTAGTTTTATACCCTCCTAATTCTAATACTGCTCCATCATTTAAGGTTGTGTTTATATAATTTATATCTACTCTTTTAACATCACTATTTGTATCATCTGTTGATACTTCACCATTTGCTGTTAATTTTAAACTTTCCATATTTACTGTATAATTAACATATGTATTACACTCATTTTTTATGGTAAATGTATACCCTTCCAATGCTCTACCGTCAGCATCGCTGATTGGAAAAGTTTTTTCTAAGGTAAAGCCAGCTGCATCTGATTTATTTGTATAAGATATTCTTAAGCAATCTGTATTAATTACATTTTTATCTTCTTGAACTTTAGTTGTTGTCCAATATGCATATGTTGCTCCAATTACAATTAATAGTACTAAACAGATACTTGCTATTATTATATATTTCTTTTTCTTATTTTGTTCTATCATTTTACTAACTCCTCATTTGTAGTATTAACTTTTAGCTTTAATTAATACTTTCTATCTTTAAATTAATAATAACAAATTTATAGCTATCTTGTAAATATCTTATTTGAAAGTTTATCAAGTTATAAGTATAAAAAAAGTAAATATTACTTATTTTTCTTTAGCAATATTTACAATTTCGTATAATTTATTCATTGCTTCAATTGGGGTTAATTTTAAAACATCAATATTTTTTAAATCATCAATTAATTCATCATTTACTTTTGTTTGTTCCTCTTCTAAATCGAAACTTAATTGAACTTTTTCTTTTTTGTGGTTAGTTTTATTATTTTCATAATGATTTAAAATTTCATCCGCTCTTGTTATTAAATCAGTTGGCATTTTTGCTAGCTTTGCTACATGAATACCATAACTTTTATCGGCTGGACCATTTTTAATTTTATGTAAAAAAGTAATTTCGCCATTTTCTTCATGAGCAGCTACATGAATATTTTTTAATGAAGAAATTTCTTTATCTAAAGTAGTTAATTCATGATAATGTGTTGAAAATAAAGTTTTACATTGAATGTTTTTACTTATATATTCAATAATTGCTTGGGCTAGACTCATTCCATCATATGTTGCCGTACCCCGACCTAGTTCATCAAATAAAATTAAACTATTTTTGGTAGCATTATTAATGGCATTTTGGGCTTCTTTCATTTCGACCATAAAAGTTGATTCGCCACTAACTAAATCATCACTCGCTCCAATCCGTGTAAAGATTTTATCGATAATTGATAAGCTGGCACTTTTAGCTGGCACAAATGAACCCATTTGAGCCATAATAACAATAATAGCAAGTTGTCGCATGTAAGTACTTTTACCAGACATATTAGGTCCTGTAATTAATAATGTATTAGTTTGATTATCCATAATACAATCATTAACAACATAATTATTATTCGATACTTTTTCAATAACAGGATGTCGCCCTTCAATTATTTTGATTTCATTGGTTTCATTTAAATTTGGGCGAACTAAATTATATTCATCACTACAAACTGCTAAAGAAGCTAAAACATCTAAATCACTAATTATATCAGCGGTCTTTTTAATGGCAATAATATGTTTTTTAATAATTTGTTTAATTTCCATAAATAAATTGTATTCTAATTCAATTATTTTTTCTTCAGCATTTAAAATTAAAGCTTCTTTTTCTTTTAACTCTGGTGATATATAACGTTCACAATTAGTTAAAGTTTGTCTTCTTTCAAAATGAAATTCTTCCTTAATTTCTTTAATTTGTCCTTTACTAACTTCAATATAATAACCAAATATTTTATTAAAACCAACTTTTAATGTTTTTATTCCGGTTTGTTCTCTAATTTTAGCTTCAAATTCTGCAATAAAATTTTTACCACCACTGCGAATCTTTTTTAACTCATCTAAATCTTTATCATAACCTTCTTTAATTAAATAACCTTCTTTTAAAGTTATTGGAGGATTTTCATAAATACTTCTTTCTAATAATTCGTAGACAGCGCGATGCGTATCAAGTTCATAATCAAAACCTAGAGAAATTAATTTTTCTTTAATACTTGGTAAAATTGCTAAACTCTGTTTTAATTGCAATAAATCTCGAGCATTTAAATTACCACAACTAACTTTACCACATAATCTTTCTAAATCATATATTTCATATAAATCATTGCGTAGTTCATCTTTAATAATAAATTCATTATTTAATTTTTCTATTTTTGTATAACGACTTTCAATAGCTTCTTTATTCTTTAAAGGATTTAATAACCAATTTTTTAATTTTCTGCTACCCATAGCAGTTTTAGTTTTATCTAAAAGCCAAATTAAAGAATAAGTTCTTTCTTTTAATCTTAAAGTTTCTATTAATTCTAAGTTTTTAACTGTATGAACATCCATAGTTAAATAATCTTGTTTATCAATAATTTGAACATTTTCTATATGAGTTAAATCTTTTAATTCTTTAACAACTAAGTAATAAAATAAATGTTTAATACCCGCTTGCAGGCGAACATCTTCTACTTGTTTTAATAAATAATCATAAGCACTATCAGTTAAATATTCACTAGAAATAGTAACTTCTATACTATAAGTATTTTTAAGTAAATTGATAAGTTCAACATCGTCATTATTTTCAATTAGGATTTCTTTAATTCCTAAATTTAATATTTCATTTAATAATTTGTTTTTATCATCTTCTAATGATAAAGAACATAAACTACCAGTAGAAATATCGGCATAAGTTAAAACATATAAAGAATTAAATTTTAAAACACTACCTATATAATTATTTTCTTGTTCATTTAATAGTTCAAAATCAACTACTGTTCCTTTACTAATAACTTGAACTACTCCTCTTTTAACCATGCCTTTAGTATTTTTTGGGTCTTCTAATTGTTCACAAATAGCTATTTTATAACCTTTATTTACTAATTTTTCAATATATGGTTTAACTGAATGAAAAGGTACACCACACATGGGAATTCGCTCAGATAAGCCAGCATTTTTTCCAGTAAGTGTCAATTCTAGTTCGCGACTACAAATATCGGCATCTTCAAAAAACAATTCATAAAAATCACCTAAACGGAAAAATAATAAAACATCACTATACTCATCTTTAATGTCCATATATTGACTCATCATTGGACTTAATTTGTTTCTATCTACTTCATTTCTTTTCATTACTACATCACAAAATAATTATAGCATAAATTTGCCAAAACATGGTATAATTATCGATTTTTCGCATAAAAAATATTGCAACGAATTTGTTTATATGTTACAATTGCTATTGTGATGGACCTCTAGCTCAGTTGGTTAGAGCATCCGGCTCATAACCGGGCGGTCGTAGG
>CANRCO010000019.1 GCA_947629125.1 uncultured Bacilli bacterium
GCATCAGACTTTGACTCTGACATTCCGGTGGTTCGAACCCACCCGAGGCAGCCATCTTTTTTGCTCCGCTAGCTCAGTCGGTAGAGCATTTGACTTTTAATCAAAGGGTCTCGAGTTCGAATCTCGAGCGGGGCACCAGAAAGATTGTAAACTCGGACTATAAAGTTCGAGTTTTAATATTCAATGCACAATAAAGATTTATCGCTTTTTATAGTTTTAGAATTCGCCAGGTAATTTAACAGTTGATAATATTTTTATTAGTATAATAAAAATTTATAAATATTTTAGAATAATATGATATAATTATTTTGTTATGATTTTTCAAATGTAGTAAGGATGAAAATGATGTATAATGTTGTTGATTATTTAGAAAATTCTAGTAAAAAGTATCCTAATAAAATTGCTATTATAGAAGAAAATAAACAAATAACTTATCAAGATTTTAATAATTATAGTAAAATAGTTGGTTCTTATTTGGGACAAAAAATCTTTAATAAACCTATTATAGTATTTATGGATAAAGGAATAGATGCTTTAATCGCTTTTTTTGGAGCAATTTATGCTGGGTGTTTTTATAGCTTAATAAATCCAGAGTTACCAAAAACTAGAATAGAAAAAATTAAAGATACTCTTAATGCCAATATTGTTATTACTAATAAAGAATATTATTCTTTAGCTCAAAAGTATTTTAAAAATTTAGAAATATATCAGATTGAAGAATTAAAAATGGGGTCAATTGATAGCGCAATACTTACAAAATGTTATCAAAAACATATTGATTGTGACCCTTTATATGTTAATTTTACTTCCGGTTCAACGGGAATACCAAAGGGTGTAATTATTTCACATCGTTCTGTTATCGATTTTATTGATATATTTACTAATCTTTTTAATTTTAGACAAAACGATATAATTGGTAATCAAGCACCTTTTGATTTTGATGTTTCAGTTAAGGATATATATTCGACGATTAAAATGGGGGCAACTTTAGTAATTATTCCTAAAAAATATTTTTCTAATCCGGCATTATTACTTGATTATATATCTATACATAAAGTTACAGTCTTAACATGGGCGGTATCGGCTTTATGTTTAATTACGACTTTTCATGGTTTAGATTATAAAGTACCTGAAACTGTAAAAAAAGTCCTTTTTAGTGGAGAAGTAATGCCTCTTAAACATTTAAAAATTTGGTTAGAAAAATTACCACAAGCTACTTTTGTTAATCTTTATGGTCCAACAGAGATAACTTGTAATTGTTTATATCATGTAATTGACCGAAATCGAATTTACAAGCAAATTCCAATTGGAATACCTTTTCCTAATGAACGAGTCATGCTTTTAGATGAAAAGGATAACTTAATAAAGCATTATCAACAGACAGGTGAAATTTGTGTTGCAGGAACAGCATTGGGCTTAGGTTATTATAATAATTTTGAACATACTAATAATCATTTTATTCAAAACCCTAATAATTTTAATTATTTAGATATGTTTTATCGAACTGGTGATTTAGGTTATATTAATGAATTTAACGAAATTGTTTTTTCTGGAAGAAAAGATTTTCAAATTAAATACTTAGGTCATCGAATTGAATTAGAAGAAATTGAAAAAGCAATAATGGAAAATCCAAAAGTAACTCGTAGTTGTTGTGTTTTTGATAAACAAAAAGAAAAACTTTATGGTTTTTATATTGGAAATATCGAAAAAAAAGAATTACATATTCAATTAACAAAAATTCTACCTAATTTTATGATTCCAACCAAATTAATTAAAAAAGAAGATTTTCCGATGACTAAAAATGGTAAAATTGACCGAAATAAATTATTAAAGATGGAAGTGTAGTATGTTAGATTATGCTAAAATAATAAGACAATATAAAACACCTTGTTATGTTTATGATATAAATATTTTATTAAAACGAGTAAATTATTTAAAAGAAAAATTTGGTTCTAAATATGATTTAGTTTATGCAGTTAAAGCTAATACATTTATCGTTAAATATTTAAGTGATGTTGTATCTCGCTTTGAAATTTGTTCACCAGGTGAATATGATATTTGTGATAAATTAAATATTAATCCTCAAAAAATGGTAATATCTGGTGTTTATAAAGATGAAAAAACAATTATAAAAATATTTAAAAGGCATCCTGATATTTTAAAATATACTATCGAATCAATTACGCAATATGAACTTTTAAGTAATTTAGCAAAAAAATATAAACAACCAATTCATCTTTTACCAAGAGTGACAAGTGGTAATCAATTTGGCATTACTAAAGAACAATTATTTAATTTAATTCAAAATAATGATAATAATTATGTAATTATTGATGGTATTGAATATTTCTCTGGTACTCAAAAGCATTCGTTAAAACGTTTAGAAAAAGAAGTTGATTATCTAATAGATTTAATAGATAAAATCAAAAAGGAATTACAATTTGATATAAAAGAAATTGAATTTGGTACTGGGTTGCCAGTTTACTATTATCAGGGAGAAGAGTTTAACGAAGATGAATTTTTAGATAATTTTAAAAAAATATTAGATAAAATAAAAAATAAAAAAGTAACACTAGAAATAGGGCGAAGTATTGCAGCAAATTGCGGTTTTTATTTAACAAAAGTAGTTGATATGAAAACTAATGATTACGGTAATTTTGTTATTTGTGATGGCGGGATAAATCATTTAGTTTATTATGGTCAAACCATGGGAATGAAAATTCCTTATTATGATTTATTTCCTATAAAAAAAGATATTTTAGATACTGCTATTTATAATTTATGTGGTTCTTTATGTACAACTAATGATTTTTTAGTTAAAAATATAACTACAAGAAAATTAAATATTGGAGATACTTTTATTTTTAAAAATGTTGGTGCTTATTCAAGTACAGAGGCTATATCATTGTTTTTAAGTCGTGATTTACCACAAATAATCATTTATGATGGTAAAGATTATAAAATAGTTCGTGATATTTTTAAAACAAGTATTTTAAATTTTCCCAATAATATTTAAAAGGAGTGAAGAAATATGGAAAAATTAATTGAAATTTTAGAAGATTTACAACCAGAAGTAGATTATGAAACATGTGAAAATTTAGTAGATGGAAGATATTTAGATTCTCTTGCTATTTTATCATTGATAAGTGAAATAGAAGATGAGTTTGATGTTGTAGTTCCTACTGTGGAAATAATTCCAGCAAATTTTAATTCTGCCCAAAAAATATGGCAATTAATTCAAAAATTACAAGAGGATTAATATGAGTTATTTTGGCATTATCTATGTTTTTGCTTTTTTGCCAACTGTAATTTTATTGTATTCAATAATGCCTAAAAAGCTAAAACCATTTATTTTATTATTAGCTAGTTATGGACTAATTATTTTTGTAAGTCATTGGTTAACTATCTTTTTAATACTATCTTCGCTATCAATCTATTTAGCTGGAATTATTATTCAAAAAATGATTAATAAAAGAAAAGAGTTATGCTTAGGGAAGGTAAAAGAAGAAAAAAAACAAATTAAAGAAAAATATCAAAGATATAAGAAAATTATTTTATTATTAACTTTACTATTTAATATATCTTTTCTATTTTATTTTAAATATTTAGGCTTTTTTTCTACTATTATTAATTATTTGTTTAAAAGTAATTTCACTATTGCTAAATTATTAGCTCCAATTGGTATATCTTTTTATACTTTACAAGCCATTTCGTATATTGTTGATATATATAACGAAAAAATAATTGCAGAAAAAAATGTTTTTAAAGTATGTTTATATTTAGCTTTCTTTCCAACTATTATGGAAGGACCAATTGCTAGATTTTCAGATGTTTCTGCTAAGATTTGGTCTGGTAGTAAAGTTAAATACCAAAATTTGTGTTTTGGTTATCAAAGAATAATATTTGGTTTATTTAAAAAATATGTTATTGCTGACCGTTTAAATATTTTTGTAAAAATTGCTTTTCAAAACTACTGGCAATATTCTGGAATAATATCTTTTATAGGGGCAGTATTTTATACAATTTTACTTTATATGGAATTTTCCGGAACAATGGATATAGTTATTGGTTCGGCTCAAATATTTGATATAAATTTACCAGAAAATTTTCGCCAACCATTTTTTTCAAAAAACATTTCAGAATTTTGGTCTAGATGGCATATTACCTTAGGTACTTGGTTTAAAGACTATATTTTTTATCCTGTATCTTTATCAAAACCAATAAAAAAATTAACAAGTTTCAATAAAAAAAATTTTGGTAATCATGTTGCAGCTTTAATTATGGGTGGTATTGCTTTATTTGCTGTATGGTCTTTAAATGGCTTATGGCATGGAGCTGGTTATACTTTTTTAGTTTTTGGTTATTATCATTTCTTATTAATTTTATTAGGCAATATCTTTGGACCATTAATTATTAAATTATGTAAAAAATTAAAAATAAATCGCCAAAATATATTTTATAAATTATTGCAAATTATTAAAACTTCTTTGTTAGTATTTATTGGTGAGCTAATTTTTCGAGCACCAAATCTTACAGTGGCTTTTGGCATGTTGAAAAAGATTTTTACAGATTTTAATTTTAAAAATTTTGGTGTTGAAATTTTATCTTTAGAAATGGATATTAAAGATTTTATTATTATCTTTTTAGCTATAATCTTTATTTTGATAATTAGTATTTTAAAAGAAAAGGGTAAAAATATTCGAGAATCAATTAGCAAAAAACCAATTTATTTACGTTGGACTTTATATTACGCTTTAATTTTAGCAGTAATAGTTTTTGGAGCTTATGGCTCTGGATATGCTCCAGTAGACCCAATTTATGCAGATTTTTAGGTGATAATATGTTAAAAAATATAGGAAAAAGTATATTATTTTTATTTATTTTAGTAATATTAATAGTAATTACATCTTATCTTTTACTACCATGGCGAGCTGTAAAAAAATATGGTATTTTTAAAACAGCTAGTTATTCTATTTTAAGTGAAGAAGAAAATACAATTGATGCGGTTGCTATTGGAGATAGTTTAATATATTCTTCAATTTCGCCAATGGAAATATGGCATAATTATGGTTATACAACTTTTGACGCTGCAAGTGCTGGACAACATATTAAGGAATCTTATTTAAATTTAGAAGTAGCTATAGAAAATCAACATCCTAAGATAGTATTTTTTTCTGCTGATGTTTTATTTCGAGACTCAACTTTTATTTTGTGGTATGCCAATTATCGCCAAACATTTGAAAAATATTTTCCAATTGTTAATTATCATGATAATTGGAAAAAGAATCTATTTAATTTTATGAGTAAAAATAATAAATTTGATAAACTCAATGTTAATAAAGGATATGTTTATATTTCTAAAACAGAAAAAGCTCCTAAAAATAAATATAATTATATGATTTATACTAATAAAGTAAGAAAAATTCCTGAGGATAATTTAAAATATTTTTTGAAAATGGTTAATTTATGTCAAAAAAATAATATAAAATTAGTTTTAATCAGTATTCCTGATTTAAAAAAATGGAATTATAAAAAACATAATGCTGTTGAACAAATAGCTTTAAAATATGAATTAGAATTTATTGATTTAAATATTGATAATCCATTAAAAATAGATTGGCAAAAAGAAACCAAAGATAGTGGTGGGCATTTAAATTATTTAGGCACTAAAAAAGTTTCTAATTTTATTGGCGAATATTTAAAAAATAGCAAATTATTTATTGACCATAGAAAAGATAAACGTTATCAAGCATGGAATAATAGCTATTTAATTTATCAAGAAAACTTAAAATAAAATTATTACACTGGCAATAGCATAATTGCCATCATGAGATATAGTAAGACTAATATTTTGGTAAACTATATCTTTTTTTAAAAGATTAATAGAAGGTTTACCATTTTGATGTAATATTTCAACTGTTTTTAAATCATAATTAAGACCCTTACCAACTGCCTTTAAAAAGGCTTCTTTACTGGCATATAAGCCAGCTAATGTTTGTAAACTAAAATGTCTTTTTAAATAATTTAATTCATTAGCAGTAAAATTTTTATTTAAAAAAGTTTGATTATTTATTAGTTTTGTAAAACGATTTATTTGAATTAAATCAATTCCTTGTTCCATAAAATTCACCTATTAAATTATAGCACATATTTATTTTAATTTTTGGATATCTTTCTCTAGATTTTTAAAAGTTTATTTATTATAATTAAATAGTAAAGTAGTCTTTAAGGAGTGAATAATTTGGATAATCAAATCTCATCATTATCAAATTCAGATATATTTAATAATTTTTCGCAACTTACAGAAAAAGATTTTTTTGATGTAATTAATAAAATTTCAATTCCTAGTTATTATATTAAACAAAATTTAGAATTAAGTAAAAGTAGTAAAGTATTAAATTACATGTTAGATTTAGATAATTATGCTTTTAGAAATTTTAAACCAGCGGCTTTTTCTAGTGAATGTCTTAATAAAATAGCTAGTTTTAATATTCAATTTACTGTAGATGATGTTAAAAATTATCCAATTCTTTTAAATAATCAGCAATTATGTTTAAAAATTCTTAAGCAAATACCAACTTGGTCAGAAGAACTAATAAAGACTATTGTAACTAATGGTTTTATTCCCAAAAAAGAATACTTTTATTTAAATGAAGATTGGAAAAATTCTTCTTTATTAATTACGCAAACTTTTTTGCATGATGCTTCAGTCATTGTTTTATTTAATGATAATTTATTAAATGAAACAACTACAAAAAGCGCTTATCAACGTGGTTATATTGCTACAGAAGAAGATTTAATAAATAATCCAAGTTTAACCCATTATTATTATATAATGGAACCAGCAATTAAAAATAATCCTAAATTAATTATTTATTTAGCAGAGGATTGTGCAATTAGTATTAACTTAATTAAAGATACTTTAGATAAATATAAAATAACCAAAGAAGATTTAATTAATCATCCACAGTTGACTAAAAAATACTCTATAATGTATGAATTACCAGAACTTCGTCGTTATTCAGCTTTTTTATCTGATATGGAAAAAGCCCAAATTTTTTATCAAGCTTTAAAGAAAGATAAAATTAATACTGATACTTTACCATTTTTAGATTATAAATTTGGTTCAAAAGTTGATATAAATAAACTTAATCAATTAATTAAATACTTAAAAATATCTTTTAACGAAGAAGATATAACTTTCCAACAAAATTATTTTAGAACTCTTGATAAAGTTATTGATGGTATTATTAATATTAGATATACTCAAAATAAATTTTCTTTTAAATATCAAGATATTGTTTCTTTAAATGATGCTATAAGTGATACTTTTAAAAATGCAAGTATTAATCAAAATTATGATTTAATAATTGATTTAATAAATGATTTATATGAGTTTTGTGGTAAAACTTTAAATATTAATGATATAAAAAATTCTATTTTAAAATTTTATGTTGTATTTAGTGAAAAACAAGTTTTAGATTTAGAACTTACTAATGAGTTTAATAATAAAATATTAAATTTTCACCGTAATCATTATTTAAGTACAGAAAAAGAAAAAGTTTTAAAAAATATTAAACAAAGTCTTAATTTAACAAAGAAAAAAAGTGAACACATTCTAGTGGGAAGAAAATTAAAAAAAGTAGAAAATATAATTAAAGAAAAAAAACTTTTTCAATTAGGTATAACTGAAGCTGATTTAAAAAATTATATAAATGAAACTATGAAAAAAATATTAGCTAATAAAGATATTAAAAAATTAGCTATTAATATAAATAATTTACAAAATGTAGCTCAATATTTTTATAATAATGGAACCCTAACAAATGAGATAGTAAAAAATTATTTAAACTTAGATAAAATTAAAACTTTAAAATATATAGTTAATCAATTTACTAAAATTAAATTTAATTTAACTGATAAAGTATATTTATCAAGTAATGAAAGCTTTATTTCTCGTTGGGATAAAGAAAAATTAGATGGTTTAAATTATAATAATTTTATTATTGCTGATAATGAACGCTACTATAAAAATTTAGCTAATTTATTAATACAATTAGATGATAAATCTTTAGAGGAAATTTTAATAAATGGTTCTAGTATTAGTGAAGTAGCTGACTTGATTCCATTAATTGGTCTAACGGAAGAATTTGATATTGATACATATAAAAATATATTAATAAATTATCAACGAATAAAACAAAAATTATTAAAAAATAATGATTCTAGTCAACAAAATTATAAAAAAATAATTTTAAAGAAATTCTATGATTTAATTTGTTTAGCTAATGCTTATAATTCAATTGATGATATAACTTTATATGCTTTAGGACGAAATATAGTTTCTCAAGTTGGAGAACAAAATAGTTTAAAATATTTAGAATTTTATATAGAAATGTTAAAACGTCAAAGAGGGTATATACCACCTATTAAAATTAGTAATTCTGAATATAGTTTAGAATCAGGGTTATATAGTGATCCATTGCGATTATTAATTGGTAAGAAACCAGATAATAAAAGTTGTATTGATTTATTAAATACGGCAGGAGTAGCAACTTATAAGGAAGTTTTATTAGAAAGAACCGGGGATGTTATTTTAATTAGAAATAATTTAAATCAATTAGTTTCGCGAATTTTACTATTTCGTAGAGGTAATGTTATTCAAATGGTTACTCGTAAATATGAGAAGTTTTCTATTGAACTTTATAAATTATTAGCTGACCAAATAATGCAAAAATCTTTAGCGGTTAATGATAATATTGATTATATTTTTGTTAATGAATCTTCTATAGATAATGTTGATGATAAATATAAAGTAATTAGTGATAATCGATTTGTTAATAATTTTGCTCATGCGGATTTTTCTTCTTCGGCAGTATTATTAACTGCTAAAGATAAAATAGATGATTATGTTGATTTTAATTCAAAAATGAATTTTTTAGCTTTACCTCAAGCAACATATCAAAAACCTCGCCAAGCCTTATTTTTTAATCCATCTGAAACAGATATAACTCGGTTAAAAGCTTTAGATATTGTTTTAGAAAATGATATATTAAAAAAAGAACAAAAAATAAAAGATTTTCAAGTTTTTAATATTAATAATTATAAAAAAGTTGTTTGTGGAGAAGACTGGTATTTAGCTATAAAAAATGATAATACTTTAGAACAATTGATTTTACCAACTAATGATTTAAGAACGTATGAAGAAATAAAGGCATTAAAAGAAGAGTTAAAATTAGCTAACTTAGGTAAAAAAATTTAAAATTTCTAATTTAATAACATTATTTATCATCTTTACATAATTTAAAATAATTGCTAAAATAATAACATGTTATAGTATAAAAACTTAAATATAGTAAGTATATTTTTAGCTTATTAAAAATTTATACATACTATACTTTAGGAGGCAGTAATGGAGTACAGTAGTTTAAAAAAAGATGCTCGAAAACATCTAAAAAAACATTATTTATTTTTTATGTTTGTTTGTTTATTTGCAGCATTTATTAGTAGTGAATTTTCTAGTTCTTTAAGTATAACTAATTTAAGTGAAAACATTCCAATATTAGATAAAGTAGATGAACATATTATAAAAATAGATTATGATTCATTGACTCAAATTATGGTTATACCTCATAAAAATATAAAAAAATTAAATGAAAAATTTGTAGTTAAAATATTTGAAAAAAAAATTGACCTTTTAAATCTTTTAAGTAAAAATATAAATACTAATAATATTTTTGTTCTTATAGTTCAAGGTGTTTTAAGTATTTTTAGTACATTTAATATAGCTACTGATATTTTTATTATTTTAAGTTTAATTATTTCTTTTGTTTTTTGGTTTTATGTAACTAATGTTTTTAAAGTAAATTCAAGACGAATCTTTTTAGAAGGTCGAAAGTATGAGAAAATTACTCCTAAACGTTTTATCTTTTTGTATCAAATAAAAAAATGGAATAAAACTGCTTGGACAATGTTTGTTGTAACTATATATCAATTACTTTGGTCTTTAACTATAGTAGGAGGATTCATTAAAAGATATTCTTATTATTTAGTGCCATACATTTTAGCAGAGAATCCTAATATTAAAACTAAAGATGCTATTAATTTATCAAGAGCTATGATGAATAATCATAAGTTAGAATGCTTTTATTTAGAATTATCCTTTATCGGTTGGATAATTTTAAACATTGTAACTTTAGGTATAGCTGGAATCTTTTATTATAATCCTTATAAAATTGCAACTATGACCGAATTTTATGTAAATTTACGTGCTAAAGCGAAAAGCTTAAAAATTTCAAATAGTGAATTATTAAACGATAAATATTTATATGAAAAAGCATCTGATGAAGTTTTAGCTAAAGAGTATGCTGATATTCATGAACTAAAAAAACAAATTAAACCAACTCCTAAAATTAAAGGTATTCGTGGTTTTATTAGTGACTTTTTTGGAATTAAAACTGCTAGCAAAGAAGTTGAAGATGAGTATGCTAAACAACAAGTTTTAATCGCCAAAGTAAAAGCTTGTAAAAATATTTTAGCTCGCAAGCGTTACCCAGACCGATTATTTTCTATACCACCTAAAAAAAGAAGGTCTTATTTAGAAAATTTAAATTATTTAAAACACTATTCGGTTATTTCCATTATTCTTATCTTTTTTGCATTATCATTTACTGGTTGGATTTGGGAAGTAAGTCTACATCTTATTCGCCGAGGAGTTTTTGTTAATCGAGGAGTATTACATGGACCATGGTTACCAATTTATGGGGGAGGAAGTATTTTAATATTAATTGCTTTAAATAAATTAAGAAAACATCCGGTTGTTCAATTTATTACTACTTTTATCTTATGTGGTTTTGTTGAGTACTTTACTAGTTGTTTTTTAGAAGCTGTTTATAATATAAAATGGTGGGATTATAGTAATTATTTTCTAAATTTAAATGGTCGTATTTATGCAGGAGGTTTACTATTCTTTGCAATTGGTGGTTTTGCAGTTGTTTATTTTATTGCTCCTTTACTAGATAATTTTATTGAAAAAATTAATAAAAAAGTAGCAATACCTCTTATTATTCTTTTGTTATTTGTTTATATAAGTGACCATATTTATTCAACATATTATCCTAATACTGGTAAAGGTATATCAACTAATAAACAAATAGTTGAAAAAGTTTAAAAAATAAAATTATACTTATTTATTATGTATAATTTTTTTATGACATATTTTAAATCAACCAAAACAATTTAGATAATTTATGGTATAGTTATTATAGATAGGAGAATAGGGATGAAAAAAACTAACGCTAATGATTTTTTAGGTAAAGAGGTAACTGTAAAGATAGATAGAAAATTAGGGTCAAGCCATCCTAAACATAGATTTATGTATTTGTTAAATTATGGTTTTATACCTAATACATTGAGTGGTGATAAAGAAGAGCTAGATGCTTATTTACTTGGTGAATTTGAACCAGTTGAAGAAAGCAAAGGAAAAGTTATAGCAGTAATTCATAGAATAAATGACGATGATGATAAGTTGGTTGTTTCAAAAGATGGTAATGACTATTCAGATGATGCTATTAAGGCTTTGACAAAATTTCAAGAACAATACTTTGAATCAGTTATTATTAGAAAATGAGGTGAATTAAATATGAATTTTAAAGAACAAATA
Organism: uncultured Bacilli bacterium; assembly: GCA_947629125.1. Taxonomy (GTDB): domain Bacteria; phylum Bacillota_I; class Bacilli_A; order RF39; family UBA660; genus RGIG4822. The sequence goes on from CANRCO010000019.1 coordinate 11,663, forward strand.
AAAAATTATATACCTTTTAACGAACAAGAAGAAAAGGATAAAGTTCAATTTTTAAAATTTATTGATAATTATGATGATGTTTTAACCCGCGATAATATTTTCGGTCATTTTTCTGCTTCAGCTTTTATTGTTAATAAAGAAAGAACAAAAATGGTAGTAGTTAATCATATAATAAATGGCGGCTGGATGTATCCCGGTGGCCATGTTGATGGTGAAAAAGATTTTTTAGCAGTTGCAGTTCGAGAAGTTAAAGAAGAAACTGGTTTAAAAGTAAATATTTTAGATGAAAATATTTTTTCTATTCAAAGTGTTCCCATCAAAGGACATATTAAACATGGCAAATATGTTTGTGCTCATCTACATTTTGATGTGATATATCTCATGGAAGCCGATGATAAATTACCATTAAGTTATCAAAAAGATGAATCAAAAGGAGTAAAATGGATTTTATTTGATGAAGCCACAAACGAAACAATGTGTAACTTTATTAGACCAATTCATAAAAAGTTAATAAAAAAGCTAAATGTAAATTCAATATAATTATACATTTAACTTTGTCTTATATTTTTATTATATCAGAATTTTACTAAAATAAAATTTGTTTTAATACTAATGTTGAAGATATAGAAAAAAGATTGGAGGAAAATTCATAATGAATATGAATATTAATAGGGTAAAAATTATTGTAACTATACCACCAGAAAATGTAGAGGAAATTAGAAAAACCGTATGTGAAGCTGGAGCAGGAGTAATCGGTAATTATACTTATTGCACTTCTATAACAAAATCAATAGGTACTTTTATGCCTAATGATAATGCAAATCCATATATTGGTAAAAACAATAAATTAGAATTTGTAGAAGAACAAAAGTTAGAGTTTGTTTGTGATATTAATCGAGTTAGAAAAGTAATATCTAAATTAAGAGAAATCCATCCATATGAAGAACCAGCAATAGATATTGTACCATTAATAGATGAAAGTTACTTTAAATAATCAGTAAAAATTAAAATAGTATCACTTTAAATGATTTTATCAATTTACAAATCTGTTTTGCTAAAAATTTTACCTAAAAGAAAGCATAATTAATAATTAAAAATAAAATATGATATGAAAGTATTAATGCTCAATATCATTTTTTTAGTTTCATTTAAAACTTTTTCTTTATTAACTTTAACTGTCAAAAAAATAAAATTTAAATTAAATTTAAGTGAAAATGAAAATAAACATGAAATAGAATAAAGTTGTAATTAGGTAATTTTTCAGAAATAAATAAGTATGTGAAAAAAATTTTCATATACTATATTTTTTTCTTTAATTGTAGTAATTTATTAATTGTCATAGTTGGATAATACTCTTTTGGCAATTCATTATTATTAGGATTAAACCAACAGGTATCAATTCCGTTATTCATTCCTCCTAATATATCAGTTGTTAATGAATCTCCAATTAATAACATCGTAGACTTATCTTTATTTTTTGTTGTACGATATAGAATATCAAAAAATTCTGGCATAGGTTTTGAAAATCCAATTTCTTCTGAACAAACTAACCCTGAGATATATGATATTAATTTTGCTTTTTCTAATTTATTGATTGCAGCTTCTTTGGGACCATTTGTTGCTATAACAATTTCATGATTACTATAAAGGCTTTCTAATAATTTACCAGCATTTTCAATTTCTTTTATATTAACACCTAACATGCTACAGTATAATTTATTAAGTGAAACTGCTGAATTAAAATCTAATGCTATTTCTTTAAAATAAAGAATGAATCTTGTGGCTCTTAAGTAAGTGATTTTATCTTCAAGTGTCTTTATATGATTAGGAATAATCATATTTCCACTTTCCCAAGTATGCCAATAAGCAGTATCAAATTTTTTCCATTTTAAAAATGATTCACTACTATATTCTAGTTTTAATGCATTAATTATAATATTAAATGCATATTTAATAGATTCATTATTATCTATCAAAGTATCGTCCAAGTCAAAAATAAGTGTTTTGTATTTGCTCAAAAATATCAACTCTGATGCTACCTATTTTATCCTTTTTTTATCTAAATTTCATTACTTTTTAGTCAATTTAAATATTCATAAATTATCATCTAATTATTTATTGTAAGTAATTATGCATTACTAACAGTCTTTATATTATGCTTTAAGGCTTTTTAATGTTTTTCCAAATTTTTGTTCTAAAAGTGGCTTTGCAATTTCTCTAACATAAATTCAAATACATAAAATCCATTACTAATGTGATCAGTTAGTTCAGAAAATGTATTGTCTATATTTAGTTGATAAATAATTTTTGATATCATTTTAACTTTTTCCAAATCTATTTTTCCCCAAGTTTCATTTTTAGTTCAACAATACAATTTTCTAAAAAAGTGATATCAACATGCTCTAAAGTATATTTATTTGTTTTTTTATTAAAGCAATAGCATTAATTATATTTTCTAAATGTTCTAACACATCATTACTCCTTGCTTAAAGAATATTATATACCAAAAATTTGTAATTCAAAATAAATATTTAAACAAAATTATATAAATTGTAAGATAGTACTAATATCCGCTAATTTAATTACTTATTTTGTTTTTGATAAAATAATTAACCCCTAGGAATTTTGACAAATATATCAAAATATCTTGTGGGGATTTTTTATAAAAATTAAAAATCATCTCTAAATAGAGATGAAATATATTTGAATGTCCGAAAAGTTCGAACAGATTCGTCAATAGAGCGATTGTGGAAGATATTTACAACTTTTGCTCCTAACTATTTGATACATAAAATATCAACCTTTGATAAAATTTTAACACGAATTTTCTCACATGTCTCGGAAAATGAGAATTTTTATGATAAAATTATATTGGTGGTTTCATGCAGTTAGAAGATTTAAAAATTGAATATGATAAACTTCAATTAAAATATGGTGCTAAAGAATTAGATTCGATATATAATGGTGGTTGTATAAATAAT
>CANRCO010000020.1 GCA_947629125.1 uncultured Bacilli bacterium
CCAGAGTTATGTAATATTTCTCGGCCATTAAATTGTAAAAAAGCATTAAGTTTTTCTACCCAATCATTCATTGTCATTGCATTATGATTTTCTGCTTGCAATTCAGCATAATCTAAATACATTGTAACAATTCTATTTAAATCTTTTAATTCTTTTTCCGTTAAATAATTTTTAGCAATATCTACATCATATCTATAAATTGGTCCATTTGGTGATTCAGTCCAATTCGTAAGTCCCATATTTTCTTTATTAGAATCTACGCGATTATATATTATTTCTGCAGCCGTATTGCCTGTTACAGCATAGTGCAATTTATTTTGAACTGTTTTAAAAAACTTTTTTGTAATTTCCGAATCCCTATCATAATCAATACTACAAGATGAATAAATATCTGTTATTTTTTGATAAAATCTTCTTTCACTAGAGCGTATATTTCTAATTCTTTCTAAAAGTCTTTCAAAATAATCTTCACCAAAAATATAATTTGGATTTTTTAGTCTTTCATCATCCATTACAAATCCAGTAATTAAATATTCTCTTAATACTTTAGTTGCCCATATTCTAAAATGTGTTGCTTTTTTAGAATTTACTCGATAGCCGACGGCAATAATCATATCTAAATTATAAATCTTTACAGGTTTCTTAGAATTATCAACGTCGGTTTTTCCGACGGTGTTACTTTCAGCAAGTTCACCACTATTTAAAATATTATTAATATGTTCTGTTATAGTGCTTCTAGAAACTCCAAATAATTCAGCTATCAAATTTTGCGTTAGCCAAATATCATTGTTAATTAAAAGAACGCTTACCTTAACATCATTATTGTCATCTTTATATATTAAAAAATCATGATTTGTAATTTGTAATTCATTTTTCACTATACTCACCTCTTTTTCTCAAAATGTAAAAACTTTTTTTGGCAATTTTTTTTATTTATAAGGGTTTGTGATGGTGTTTCCATAAGTACGTATCGCACAGTTGATATTTGCCTGATTTTGTCGAATGTCCATTTAAATCACTTTCCTTCATCAATTATTCTTATTTCTATTCCAATTACTCCATATTTTTCTTGTTCTTCCTTAGGATAATATTCTTCCATATCTTTAGGATTTGCAATGTCATCTTTATTATATCCCAACGATATTTTGTCAAAATGTTTATATAATTCATTAAAATTTGAATATTTATGTAATTTTACTATTTCAACCAATATAGTTTCTAATGTAGTCCTATTCGTAAATTCAATTAAATCTTTTTCTTTCAATAATTGTCTTTTTTCATCATTTAATCTCATTTCTATTGTTTTAGTTCCATCCTTTATGCTATTAAATGGTTCTTTATTTAAATTCATATTATATTTCATACTTAATCTCCAGCAATTTTACTTACTATTTTTATAATCATAATCCCATAGACTTAATTTTCCATTGACTTCAATAGGATTTATTTCTTCAATATTTTCTAATTTAAAGCCATAACGTTGCCTAGTATCTATAGTTTTTAAACTTTTATATACAATTGGATCTTTTTTATAGTATTTTTGAGCAAAATCATTATCAACAACTACACAGTCTGTAATGATGGCTTTCGCTATTATTTTACCAATCGGATATTCTAAATTTAAATATTTAAATCGTTCAATTGCCTTCTTATCAATTCTCTTACCCGCATGTATTAATATATCTCCGCGATACTTAGTTTTCCAAGTTCTAAATTCATATTCTTTATAACCTTTTGCTATTAATGTTGCCCATGGTTGTTTAATGGTTATTACTTTCATATTTATCAATTCCTTTTTGAATTATTTATAAATTTATTAAAACATTAGCCAGACAGTATTCTGCAGTTTTGCCAATTCCGTTAATCATAATATATCATCTTATATACAATTTAAAATTTTCTAACGATTTAATAATTCAATTATAGCACAAAAACAAGAATTTCTTCTTGCTTCTTATTTATTTACTTTATTAAATTTATCCATAACAAATTTAACTAAATCATGTGCAGCATTTTTATTAATTATTTTTCTTTGATTACTAAGCATTTCTTTTTGTAATTTTTTATTTTCTAATAACATTTTTGTATTAGTTATTATTTCATCTATTGTATGAGATACTAAGCTTAATTTATTTTTTTCAAAAAAAGTAGCATTATAGTTTTCGACTCCCGGAATAGGCATAATATGAATCATTGGCCTGTTAAGTATCGCGACTTCAGTACTGGTTAGTCCTCCTGGTTTAGTTAAAACAACATCACTTGCTTTAATATATTCGTTCATATTATTTACAAATCCTTTAACTATTAAATTAGGATTTGTAATACTTGCTAATTCTTCTTCTAATTTTTTATTACTACCACAAATAACAGTAACATAGGCATCCATATTAACTAAAATATTTAAAACAACATCTTTTAAATTACCAAAACCCATACTTCCGGAAGTTATTAAAATATTAGGTTTATCTTTTTTTAAAGCTAAAGAATTTTTCTTTTTTTGAAAGCTAGTAGCTACTGGTATACCTATTGGTAATAAAACATTTTTATCTATTCCTTTAGTAGTAAATTCTTCTTTTAACGATTCATGAGGTATAACAAAATAATCGGGAGTTGTTTCATTCCAAAAAGGAATATTAGTATAATCAGTTGCTACATTTATAAGTTTTAAATTATGACCATCTTTTTTTAAAGCCGTAACTGCCATAGCGGGAAATAAATGTGGACATATAATAATATCATACTTATTTTTTGTAATATATTCTAAAAGTTTATTTTTTCCTAATTTATTCAGTTGATAAACAGGACTAGTTATATTAGCTTTATTATAAGTTTCTCCTAATTTATAAATAAATCTAAACATTTTTCCTTGACCACTAACTGAAGCTAAATACATTTTTTCAATACGATTAGATAATTTATTTCCTAAAATACTAAAATAATCGACAAAGTCACAATCAATGCCATTTAATTTAAATTCACTTTGAATATATTTACCACAAGAATTATGACCGCCGCCCATATTACAAGATAATACTAATACTTTCATTTACTCACTCCAACTATTATTAAACATATTATATAAATAATCTTTATTAAAAGTTTTATCTAGAAATCGCTCATAAGCATTGCTAGGTTTGATTCCTTTTTCCCATTCTTTAGCACGAAAAACAGCACTTAAGGTTAAAGCCGCATCAAATATTAAAAAGATAATTAAAAAAATCATTAACTTATGTCCAATCTTTTGCGGAATTTTTTCAATAATTTTAACAATAAAAGGATAAATAAATTTAATCCAAACTATTCCCAAAATACCCCATAAACAAGACATAATAAGGCAAATTCGCCCATTAATATTTAAAAAATATTTACTATAATCCCAAGCTGTAAAACCTAAGACCAATTCCATTCCCCAACTCATAATGTATTCAAGTAATGAACCTAAAAAGAAACTAATCAAAAATAATTTTATATATCCTTTATCTTTAAAACGATATAACAAAAAAGTTAAAGCACAAGCGCAGATACCATAGCAAATATCAAACGGTCCAATTACTAAAGCCGAATGATTAATAAATACACCTTTAGTTATTAAACTAAAAATCACTTCTATAACCCAACCAACGATACTACCAAATATAAATAACCAGAATAGATTATAAAAATTTAAAGATTGTTTTGTACTACTTTTTCTCACTTAGTTCACCTACTATTATCATATTACTAAATGTCCATTTATGCAATAAGTATCTAATCATTTTTTTACTGTAAAATTATAACTTATAGCAACTAAAGATATAATTTCTTCATCAGTCAAAGTATCATCTAAACAAATAGTAATCCAATTTTTCTTATTCATGTGATAGGCTTGATAAAAACCTTGTTTAGTTAATAAATCTGTAATTTTAGTAGGTTCTAATTTTAAGTTAATTATCTCTACTTCCTCATTAAAATGATTATCTAAATTATTTTTATTAATATTCATAATTAAAGCATACCACTTTTGACTAGTTGGATTTTTAAAAGTAGCAAAGCCGGGAAATTTTGACCATTCAAAATTAGGTTTATCACCATATTTTAATTCGATTAATTTAGTTATTCGATTAGTTTGTTCGTAAATAAATGATTCTGTTATAAAACAACTAGATTTAATATCAACCAATATTTCAAGATATTTTTCTTTTACTTTTTGAGCATAAGAACCCAGATTATCTTTAAGGCGATAATTAATATATTCTTCATTAGTTTTTAAATCATAAATTTTACCAGTTATTTTGCTTTGTTTTGTTATTAAAATTTTTACTTTAAAAGTATTATTTAATATATTTTTATTAAATATATATAAATCTTTATCTTTTTGAAAACCATATTCAATTAATTTATTAAAATTTATTTTACTTCTTTTAAATATTTCTTCTTCTATTGTCATAATAACTCCAAATATTTCAAATTTCTTAAAGTATAGCATAAAATTAAAAAAAGTAAATCAAAATTTTGACTTACTATTTAATTTTTTTAAAAGGAAATAATGAAAAAACGATTTTTCCAGATATTTGATTTTTTTTGATAGCTCCGATACCTCGACTATCTAAAGAAATAATTCGATTATCTCCTAAAACAAAATATTCATCTTTTCCAAGCTTTGTAGGACCAAAATCACTAGTTACTCCATAACCATAGTCATCAGCAATTTTTTTATCATTAATATATAACTTATTATCCTTGGCTTTGATTGTTTCACCTGGTAGGCCATACACTCTTTTTACTAAGTGGTCTTTACTAACATTACGGTCTAATACTATAATATCATATCTTTCAAAATCACTTAATTTACTCAATAAAAGAATTTCTTTACCTTTTAAATTAGGATACATTGATTGACCAGATACTCTAACCGGAGTTGCTATATAAGCCCGAAAAAGAACTACTAATAAAATTGCTACTACATAGGGAAATATATTTTTTAGAAATTGTTTAACTTTCATATTTAATATTCCTTTCAAAAAAAATTAAGGCCGCCCTTAATTTCTTTCTTTAACTTTATAATCTTTACGCATATTTTTGATAAAGTTAAGATTTGCTCGACGAACTTTACCTTTGCGAACTACGGTAATTTTATCAATAGTTGGAGCATTTACTGGAAATATTCTAACTACTCCAATGCCACTACTTTTCTTTCTAACAGAAAAAGTTTTACTAACGCTTCCTCCATTAATGTCTATTACCAATCCTTCAAATGATTGAATTCTACTTTTTTTACCTTCATTAATCCAAACATCTACTTTAACAGTATCTCCAACACGAAATTCGGGAATATCTTTTCGTACATGTTTAGCATTAATTTTGTCTACTAAATTTGCCATACGATTTTTCCTTTCTACTTATTACCAGTTATCATAAATTTTTTTAATTTCAGCGGATAACTTACTTTATTTTTAATTTTATTTTTGTTCGTAAACGCTAACTTTTTTCTTATTGCGTCCTAATCTTTCAAAACGAACAACACCATCAATTTTAGCAAATAAGGTGTGATCTTTACCCATACCTACATTAGCACCTGGATAAATTTTTGTACCTCTTTGACGATAAAGAATACTACCAGCTGTAACAAATTGTCCATCGCTAGCTTTTGCTCCTAAACGACGTCCTCTTGAATCACGACCATTATCTGTTGAAGATTGACCTTTTTTATGAGCAAATAATTGAATATTTAATCTTAAAAAATTCATGAGTTAACCTCCTAACATATCTTTATATTTTTTTTATAAGTTTTTGCTAACTCCTGTAATAGATTTAGCATATTATTTAATAATATTTTAGTTTCTTTTAAATCTTTTTTTTGTTCAATTACTATTTTACCATTATTTTCTGTATAACTTATAGCATTATTATCAAAAGATAAAATAGCATTGATTGTAGTAATTACTATACTAGATACACTTGCACAAACAATATCTTGCCCATTATCAGCATAATTAGCATGTCCAACTATAGTAATTTTTCTTAAATCTTTTTCACAAACAACTTTAATCATTATTTAACTTCAATCTTTTTAACAGTTAATTTAGTATATGGTTGTCTATGACCTTGTTTACGACGATATTTTTTCTTTGGTTTATATTTAAAAACAATAATTTTTTTGTTTTTGCCGTGTTTTTCAACAGTACAAATAACTTTAGCATTCTTTACAGTAGGATTACCAACTTTACCATCAACGTATAAAACTTCGTCAAAAGTAACATCGCTACCAGCTTCGTTATTTAATTTTTCAACAAAAATAACATCACCTTCGGAAACATAATATTGTTTTCCACCAGTTACAAAAATAGCTTTCATTAACATACCTCCTTTTAAAATTTAAGACGCGCCTTTAAGGTAACTAAATAGTTTTTCAAACCTTTTTCGAGCGGTTTTTTGAAGAAAGCCCTTCAAACGTATAAAATTGTACCAAAAAATGTCAATAAAGTCAAACAAAATTTATTATAAAATCTCGGTTAATTATATGCTAAATAAATGCATATTATATTAATAAATATTGCAAAATAATTTGACAACTAATAATTTATATGTTAAAGTCTTAAAGAAAGCGAATGAGGAAAGGTGGAATTTTTATGGCTACTAAAGTAACTACTAAAAAACCATTAAGAGTAAATAAAAAAAGTCATGCTAATAACAAAACTATTAGTAGACAAAAACCAAACTTACAAAAAAAGAAAATTAATGGAGTATCAGTAATCACTAGTGCACGTGAAGCAAGAACATTAAATAAGTAAAACGGAAAAAATTTAATTTCCGTTTTTTATTTTGCTTTTTCTTTTAATTGTTTCAAAACCAGGTTCATGATTATTTGGTAAACCATTATGAATTTGACTAATTTCCTTTATAATATTTAATTGATAATTCGGTATAACTGTTTTGGTTTTATTACAAAGTTTTTGTAATTCATAGTATTTTAACCATAAAGAAAGCCAATGTTTACTAACAATTAATTTATGATAAATCATATCTAAATCATTTTGCGTTAAAGATTCATTAAAATTTAACTCTTTTAAAAATTTACTTAAATTAACATATTTTTCAATATAAAAATAATGTCCAACTTGTTGTCTATTTATATTTTTCTTTATTGGATAGTTTTTTCCAGTTGTATAAATTAAATCATTAGCTAGGGAATTTTCAACATTAAAAATAATAGCTCGATTATCGCCGTCATTATAACTAACGAAAGCATAGTCTCCATATTTTTCTATTATATCAGGGTCGGTACTTATACTTAAACTTAAAGTTGTAAATTCATGGGCTAAAATTCCTAAGTAAACTTTATTACGATTAACAACATATTCTTCCATCAAAATTTTCCTTTCTAATTAAATAAACTAGTATTATAATCTATTTTTAAATGGTCATAGGCTTTTTTGGTTGCTACTCGACCACTTCTAGTTCTTTTAACAAAGCCTTCTTGTAATAAATAAGGTTCAACAACATCTTCAATAGTGGTAATTTCTTCGCCAATACTAGTAGCAATTGTTTCTACTCCAACTGGACCACCATTAAATTTAGTAATTAAACTTGTTAAATATTCTATATCAATACCATCTAAACCTAATTTATCAATATGTAATCTATTTAAAGATTTTTTGGCTATATCTAAAGTGATTATGCCATCTCCTTCTACTAAAGCAAAATCTCTTACTCGTTTACATAAGCGATTAGCAACCCGTGGTGTTTTACGGCTTCGTTTAGCTAATTCTTTAGCTGCATCATCTTCGATATCAATACCCAAAACATGACTAGTTCGTCTTATAATGTCACTTAGTTCTTCTTCGGTATAATATTCTAATTTATTAATTATTCCAAAACGGTCTCTTAAAGGGCTAGATAAATCTCCAGCTCGCGTAGTTGCTCCGACTAAAGTAAATGGTGGTAAATCTATTTTAATATTTCGACTTTTACCTTCATTTCCTCCCCCAATAACTAAATCCATTTCAAAATCTTCCATAGCGGGATATAAAATTTCTTCAATATATGATGGCATTCGATGAATTTCATCAATAAAAAGAATATCACCAGGTTCTAATGTCGATAAAATAGCTGCTAAATCACCGCTTTTTTCGATTGAAGGTCCACTAGCAGTTTTAATATTAGAACCCATTTCATTAGCAATAATATGAGCTAAAGTGGTTTTCCCAAGCCCAGGAGGACCGTATAGTAAAACATGGTCTAAAACTTCACCTCGCATTTTAGCAGCTTGCATAAAAACTCGCAAATTTTCTTTTATTTCAGTTTGACCAACATATTCATCTAAAAATTCTGGGCGAATATTTATTTCATTGAAATCAGTATTTATTTTTTCTTGTGTGACAATTCTTTCTTCCATAAAAATCCTTTCTATTTAAGCATTAATCTTAAAGCCATTTTAATTTGTTCTTCAACTGATATATCTTTAGTAATTTGTGGCAATATCTTTTTAATTTCACCCATTTTATAACCTAAACCAGTTAAAACTCCAACTAATTCATCTTGATTATCTTGACTAACAGTTATATTAGTAGAATCAAGTTTACCTTTTAAATCCAAAATAATTTGTTTAGCTAACTTCTCTCCTACTTTAGGAAATTTCTTTAAATATAAAATATTTTCTCTTTCAATTGCATCAACAATACCATTTATAGAACCAGTCGCCATAATAGCTAAAGCAATTTTTGGTCCTAATCCTTTAACTCCTATAAGTTTTAAAAACAAATTTTTTTCATCTAATGATTTAAAACCATATAAGGTGTATTCTTCTTCTTTAACATTGTTATATAAATAAACTTTATAATCTTTATCAAGTTCATAAGAAAAAGGATTAGATACATTAATTTCATAACCAATATTATTATTCTCGATTACAATAATATTTCCTTCTTGAAAAGTTATTTTTCCTATAATGTAATTATACATATTATCACCAATTTAATTTTATCATACATTTGTTTTTGATTAAAGAAAAAAAGATAGAAATCTATCTTTTTTTGACTTTTGTTAAAGGATATAATTCATCAATTAACACATTAATAAACTCTGTAATTGAACTTAAAAATATTTCATTAATTTTTGTAGTATCTATCTTTAAATAATCAGCAATATCTTGATTAGAAAACTCATCATAAATTGTTAAATAACCTAATTTTTTAGCAACTATAAAACATTTATTAAAATTAATTTTATTAGTCATTGCAACAAAAGTATTATTATCAAATAAATTATGAGAATTAGAATAGTCTGCTTCAGTTAAACCCTTACTTTCAAAGATTGAGACAATTGTTTTTTTAATATTACTTGGAATTATTTTTTCTCTTTTATCCAAATCTTCTAAAACAGCTATTCTATCAGCATTTTCTGCTAATATAATATCTATTTTATGTAATAAAATTTTCTTAAAATATTCAATATCTTCCTCACTAAGTTTAATAAATCCCTTTTCACTTATATGCAAAATTAATTTCATATCTTTTTTTGATAATCTATTTTTAATTGCTTCTTGTTCATATGAATTAAATTGATTAAAATAATTTAAGTATTTTTTTTCAGCAATAGAACGATTTTTTTCATCTAATCGTTGTTTAAGTTCTATTATTTTAGCAAAATTAGCAATTGGTTTTAAGGAACCTGAATTATATTTTTTGAAAAAGTTTTTTAATATAATATTTCTATTTTGAACACTTATATTTATATCAATACCTTTTACTGAGTCATTAGTAATGGAATATAGCTTTTTTAATAGAAAATTCTCAAAATAAGATATCTCCTTATCAGTTAAATCTTCGACACCATAATATTTGATGTAATAAAACATTAATAATTCTTCAATATTTAATTTTTGATATATTTCTAGTAATAATTCCTTAGAAAGATTATCAAAGATAGGTTTATAATTTATATTGCGATTGATTTTCTTTTCTTTATATTTCTTTTTTTCACTATTAATAATATAATAAGAATCATTATCGGCAACTTTGATACGATTTTTTAGTTTTTTTAAAGCCTTAGCTTCAATTTGTCTAATTCGTTCTCTGGTTACATTAAATATTTCTCCAACTTCTTGTAATGTATATACTTTACCATCTATAAAACCAAGGCGATATTCAATAACCTTTCTTTCATTTTTAGTTAAAATATTTAAAAAATCTCTTATATGATTGCCATATAATTTAGTTACAACAGTTTCCTCAGGATTTAAAATATTTTCATCAGCAACAAAATCACCTAATTCGCTTTCCTCATCTTCTTCAGAAACGCTTTGATTTAAAGATACTGGTGCTAAAGAATAATAATTTATATCTTCTAATTTTTCAAGAGAAATATTTAAATATTTTGCTAATTCTTCTTCTGTTGGAGTACGATTTAAAATAGAAGTTAATTCTTTACGTGTATTATTAACTTTTTTAATTTGTTCAAACATATGAACTGGAACGCGTACAACTCGTGATTTATCGGAAATACTTCTAGTTATAGCTTGTCTAATCCACCAAGTTGCATAAGTTGAAAATTTATAACCTAAAGAAGGGTCAAATTTGTCAACTGCTTTCATTAAGCCAATATTACCTTCTTCAATTAAATCTAAAAAAGGTACACCAGAATTAGTATATTTTTTAGCAATTTGAACTACTAATCGTAAATTTGCATTAATGAATTGTTCTCTAGCCGATTTATCTCCTTCTTTGACTAAATTAGCTAAATGAATTTCTTCTTCTGCTGTTAAAAGTTTATATCTACCAATTTCATATAAATACATTACAACGTCATTTTCCAAATATACATCTTCTAATTTTTCATCAAATTCAAAATTTTCATCAATTATTTCATCTTTTTGATTGGAATTAACTAAATCTAAATATGTTTCAATAATATTTAAAGTATTTTCATCCTTAGTTTTATTTTCGTAATATTTTATATCTAAGGAATTGTTTTCAATAATATTTTGCAATGTTTTTTCAATATTACGATTATTAGATATTAAATCAGTAATATCAAACTTATCAATATCTAAATTAACCTTAGTTATAGTTGACCCAATTTTATCAATAATTTCCCAACAAGCATTTGCATCTTTTGGGCATTTTTTAATAGTCGAACTAATTTTATCTAATACTTCTATTTTGGTGATTTTTTCATTATTTTCCATAAAAATAATCCCCCTTTTTTATTAAGTTTACTTACTATAACACTTTAGAAGAAAAAATGCAATAAAAAATTTATTTTTGACATAAACTAAATTTCAAGATAATATATTTTAAAAGGTGATAAAATTGTATATAAAAATTGGCAAAACTAAATATGATATCGTCATAGCTAAAAAATTTAGAACGCGTTTATGGGGATTAATTGGCAAAAAAGATATCGATTATGGCATGCTTTTTCCTAATTGTAATTCAATACATACCTTTATGATGAAAGAAAATATTGATGTTGTAGGTTTAGATTTAAATAATGAAGTAATTTATAAATATGAAAATTTAGGAAAAAATCAAGTTATTAAAGTAAATAATCCCCAAAATAAAACTAGCATCTTAGAATTACCCCAAAATGCTAGTAAAAAATTAAAAATTGGTCAAATACTTATATTTGAAGAAGATAACTCCTAAGGAGTTTTTTTATTCTTTAAATTCAAAAATATAATCTAATATTTGAACTTCATCGCCTCGTTTGGCTCCTAAACGTTCTAGTTCTTCATCAACACCCATACCTTTTAATTTTCGCCCAAAACGAACTACAGCTTCATCCTCTGTAAATTTAGTCATTCTAAATAATTGTTCAATTTCTTTACCTTCAATAACCCAAATACCATCTTCTTTGGTTATTTTAAAAGGTAATTCATTTTCAAATTTATAAGTAATATGTGATTCAAATTCATCTTCTTGATATAATGGTGATTTTAAAGTCTCATCTAAAATATCAGCTAAATTAATTAATAAATTTTCAATTCCCGTCATTTCATAGGTACTAATTGGGTATATTTTTAAAGCAGGATATTTTTTTTGAAATGCATCCAAATTATTTTGAGCATTAGGTAAATCCATTTTATTAGCTACAATAACTTCTTTTTTCTTGGCTAATTTAACACTATAGTTAACCATTTCTTTTCTAATTATTTCGTAATCGTCAATAGGATTTCGTTCTTCGCTAGCACCCATATCAATTACATGAGCAATTATTTTAGTACGCATAGCATGACGCAAAAATTTATGACCTAATCCTTGGCCAGCACTAGCTCCTTCAATTAAACCTGGTAAATCAGCCATAACAAAAGAACGTTTATCTTTTAATTTAACTACCCCTAAATTAGGATTTAAAGTTGTAAAATGATAGCTAGCTATTTTAGGTTTAGAAGCACTAATAACACTTAAAAGAGAACTTTTACCAACACTTGGTAAGCCAACTAAACCAACATCAGCTAAAACTTTTAATTCGCATTTTAAGATTTTTTCTTCACCAGGTTCACCATATTCACTAAATTTAGGAGCAGATTCTGTTTTGGTAACAAAAGCTTTATTACCACGACCACCACGTCCACCATGAGCAACAATAAATTCTTCATTATCATTAATTAAATCGACAATAACTTTCCCAGTTGCTTCATTATAAATGGTTGTTCCTTGAGGTACTTTAATAACTATATCATCCGCATTTGCCCCATTACGCGAAGAGCCTTTACCGTTAACACCTTTACTACCTTTAATTGTTTTTTGATATTTTAAGTCAACTAAAGTTTTTAAACCCTTATCAACTTTAAAAATAATATCGGCTCCTTTGCCACCATTACCTCCATCTGGTCCACCTAAAGGCATACATTTTTCTCGATGAAAAGAAGTACAACCATCTCCACCTTTGCCAGCGATAACTTTAATAACTATTTCATCAACAAACATATTAACCAACTCCTACTTAACCATAGCTAAAGTATAACATAAAAAACTTAAATCCAACAAAAAAATCAACAACCCTGATAAAATTGTTGATTCTAGTTTAAAGAAAATTATCAAAGAACAAAGGTAAATAAATAAACATTTACCAAAGTCCTAAAACTAATTATTATCAGTAATTAGGACAATTCCTTATCTTTAGAGTAACTTTCTCCATATAATTGTAGCACTTAGGGTAGATGAGATTTGATTTCTACCAAATTAATAATAATCAAAATTAACAACAAATCATTACCAAAAGATAAAAACATGCAATTAACAAAATTATTATTACTAAGTAACTTAATTTTATTATATAAATATTTAATTGTCAATATTATTTTACAAATTTTGCTAAAATTTTTTCTTTCTTGACACCATTTAGATAATCTTGTACTGACATATGCTTTTTTCCAAAAGGTTTTATCTCAGTTAAATATATGACACCATCTTGACATGTTATACCAATAGCATCTTTTTTTATATCTATTATTTGCCCAACTTCTTTAACAACTTTTTTTAAAAAATAAGCCTTATATACTTTATATTCTAAATCATCTATTAATAAATTAGCTAAAGGCCAAGGATTTAAACCGCGAATTTGATTTAATATTTCCTGTCCAGTTTTACTAAAATCTAAGTGTTCCTCTTCTCTTTTAATATTATAAGCATAAGTAGCCTTAGTTTCATCTTGTTTAAATCTCTTATTCGTTCCATCAATTATGCCTGGTAAAGTTTTAATTAATAAATCTGCACCAATTTTAGCTAATTTTTCATGCAATATGCCCACATTATCATCATCTTGAATTTTATACTCTTCTTGACTAATAATATCACCAGTATCCATTTTTTCATCCATATACATAATAGTAATACCGGTTTTTTCTTCACCATTAATTAAAGCTTTGTGAATTGGAGCACCACCTCGTAATTTAGGTAGTAATGAAGCATGAACATTTATACAACCTAATCTTGGTAAGTCTAATATTTCTTTTGGTATTATTTGACCGTATGCACAAGTAATAATTATATCAGGTTTTACTTCAATAATTTTAGCATAATCTTCTTTTATTTTAGTTGGTTGAAAAACAGGAATATTTTCTTTTAAAGCTAACTGTTTAACAGCTGAATATTTTAACTCTTTTTTTCGACCTACTAATTTATCTGGTTGGGTAACTACTAACAAAACATTGGTATTAGTAATTAATTTTTCTAAAACTACTTGGGCAAACTCGGGAGTACCCATAAAAACTACTTTTAAATCTTGCATATTAATTCTCCTTGTAAAAATATATTAACATAATAAATTAAAATATTATAGCAATTTTTTTAAAATATGCTATAATAACAAATTTGAAGGAGCCAAACAAATGTTAAGTAATGATTTAGAATTTGCAATAAATTTAATTAAGGAAAATACTTCTTTATCTAATAATAAACTATATTCTTTTTCCAATGAAAATTTAATCGATTTATTTAAAGCTTTAAAAGTAACTAACAAATCAGTACTTTGTGTTTTAGCAAGTTCTGACCAAGTGCTTGATTCTTTATTATTTAATGCTAAAAATATTGCTACATTTGATATAAATCCTTTAACTAAACATTTTTTTGAACTAAAAAAAGC
>CANRCO010000021.1 GCA_947629125.1 uncultured Bacilli bacterium
AGCTCAGTTGGTTAGAGCATCCGGCTCATAACCGGGCGGTCGTAGGTTCGAGTCCTACGAGGTCCACCATTTTATTTTGCAGGTATGGCGAAATTGGTAGACGCGCTAGACTTAGGATCTAGTGGATTCATCCGTGGGGGTTCAAGTCCCTTTACCTGCACCAAATTGATACCAAGCTCGAACTTTTAATTAGTTCGAGTTTTAAAATGATTAAAAATATATTGCCAAACAAATGTTCTTGCTGTATAATTTTCTTATCAAGGAGGTTAAAATGCAAGAAAGTAATATTATTTTATATAAAACTGCAGATGGAAATGTAAATATAGATGTAATTTTAAAAGATGAAACAATATGGCTTACTCAAAAAAACATGGCAGAATTATTTGATTGCTCTAAAGATAATATAGGGTTACATTTAAAAAATATTTTTTTAGATAAAGAATTGGATAAAAATACAACTACCGAGATTTTCTCGGTTGTTCAAAAAGAAGGAAATCGTGATGTTAAAAGAAATATAGAATTTTATAATTTGGATGCTATAATCGCTGTAGGTTATCGAGTAAACTCTAAAAAAGCAACCCAGTTTAGAATATGGGCTACTAATGTTTTAAAAGATTATATTATTAAAGGTTTTAAAATAGATGTAGAAAGAATGAAAAATGGACCGAAATTTGGTAAAGATTATTATAAAGAATTACTCGAAACTATTAAAGAAATTCGTTTGAGCGAACGAAGACTTTATCAAAAAATTACCGATTTATTTGAAAGTACAAGTATAGATTATAATAAGGAATCTGAAGAAGCATATACATTTTTTAAAATTGTTCAAAATAAACTTCATTATGCTATATCTGGTCATACTGCAGCAGAACTTATATATGAAAGAGTAGATTCTAATAAAGAACATCTTGGACTTACTAATTGGAAACATTCTTCAAATGGCAAAATTATGAAGTATGATATAAGTATTGCTAAGAATTATTTAAATAATAAAGAAATAAAAAAATTAGAAAGTTTAACAACTTTATTTTTAGACTATGCTGAAGATATGGCAAACGAACATAATCTAATGACAATGCAAAAATGGATTGATGCAACGGATGATTTATTGAAATTTCGAAAAAAAGAAATTTTATCAAATTCTGGTAATATTTCTCATAAACAAGCTTTAGAAAAAGCTAATGAAGAATATGAAAAATTTAGAATTAGACAAGACAAAGAATATATATCATCAATGGATGAATTATATAAAAGATATTTAGAAGAAAACAAAAAATTGTTTTAACCCTACTTTTATGATATTATAATCTAACAAAGGAGTTTTAAATATGAATAGTTACTACACTGAAAATGTTAATTTTTTTATTACTTTATGTAATATCATCGAAGATTTTCCCACTTTGGAAAAAAAATTAACACCTCTAATTTTAAAAAAGGATACAACAAAATTTGCTGCAGATTTAAATAATATATCTCACAACAAATTTCTAATATCAAAAGAAGTTAAAAATTTTTATCAAGAAAATAAACAAATAATTGATAAAATAAATCAATCTTACAATATATTTTCTTTTATTATAAGAGTATATAATTATAATGGTCAAATAAGAGAACAATTTTTATCTATGTATGATTATATAAACAAAAATAAAGATAAAACAAATATAATGCTCAATGTATTACATAAAATAAAGGATTTGCAAATTGATACAGTTAGTTTTTATGAAAATAAAGATTTTACGAAAGATATATATTATATAACTCCTAAATTTGAGCAAAATGATGATATAAATTATGTTAATAATATAAAAATAATCCCTAATTATACTTCTGATATAAAATATATTACAACAGGTTCAAATTATAAAATAAATGCTAAATTAATTTTAAATCATTTTGACTTTTGTAAAATTTCATTAAACAGTTTAATATTTGATGCATCTACTCTTCCTAAAAAAATGAATAAAGAAACTATCTTTGATTCTATTGTAAAATTAAATGAAGAACAACAACCAAAAACAGAAGCAATAAGAAATTCTGTAAATTTAGGAATAAGTATTGATGATTTAGATAAACAATACAATTACACATTTAATATGTTAAATAGATTAAATAATGTAGATAATAAAGAAAAATTATTAACAACTCTACAAACTATAAAAGAAAATATTAATAAATTGAAAAAAATTAGTGCACAATATGATACAACTATTTCTAAAGAAGAAGGATTATCTTCTGAAATTTTAAAAGAAGAAAAACAAAAATATTTATCTAGAAGATTAATGCAAGAAATAGATTTAGATTAAAAATAATAAAAATAATAAAAATGCAACAAATTTTTCATATTGATGATATAATGTAATCGAATGGATGTGGTTTTATGAAAATAATTAAAGGAATATTTTTATACATTTTTACTAATGTCTTAATTTTATCTGCTTTCGCTCTCCTACTAATAATTCCTATTAGAAGATGTATAAATAATAATGTTATTAAAGATATGATTTATTCTTTAGAAATTGAACAAATCGTATCAAGTAGTCCAAGTCTGGAAAAACAATTTAATGAATCTTTGGAACCAATTTATAACGTAACCAGAGAAGTTGGAATTCCTGATGAAACAGTTTTGAAAATTCTTAATACTAAAGAAGTAAAAGAATTATTTGGTGATATTACTAGTAATATTTTAGTAGCTTTGATTACTGATGAAAATCAAAAATTAGTAACTTCTGAAAATATCGCATCTATAGTTGCAACAGCTATTGATGACATTAATGAACATAACATAATTGATATTAACGCTGAACAAAAAGAAAAAATTGTAGATGTTGTCAGTGAAAAAGCAGATGAATATCAAGATTTAATGATTGATACTGATACTGTTTTAAAAGATGTTGATAAAGAAGATTTAAAATTTTTAGATACTTTCCGATTTGTATTATCTAATAAAATGTTAATGTATTTAGGTATTGCTTTAGCTATTTCACTTGGAGGAATTATTATTTTAAGACTTAAAAATGCCAAATGGATAAAATGGTGTTCATTATCAATTTTAACTGCTGCTATTTTAAATATAATAACTAACTTTATAATAATGATTGTAAATAATGTTAAGCTTAAAGAAAATTACTCTTTCATTTATAAAATATTTAATAAAATAGTTAACACAGGATACTTATATTCGGGTATAATTATTGGTATAGCAATTATTGTTTTGATTATTTACAAATTATGTAAACCAAAACAAATACCAAAAGAAGCCTAATACATACTATTAATTTAGTATGTTTTTTTATTGCCAAAATATAGCAATCATTTGTTCGTGTATTTTGTTAAATTTTATGTTAAAATAATATTGGTGAAATATTATGACATTAAAAGAAAAATTAATTATTTTAGCTGATAGTGCTAAATATGATGCTTCATGCTCTTCTAGTGGCAGTTCTATTAAAAATAATAATGGTTTAGGTAATACTAGTTTTAGTGGAATATGTCATTCTTTTTCTAATGATGGACGTTGTATATCACTTTTAAAAATTTTAATGACCAATTGTTGTATTTTTGATTGTAAATATTGTTTAAATCGTCAAAGTAATAATATTAAAAGAGCTATCTTTACGCCGGAAGAAATATGCAAAATTACCATTAATTTTTATAAACGCAATTACATTGAAGGCTTATTTTTAAGTTCGGGAATAATCAAAAATGCAAACTACACTATGGAAAAAATGATTGAGACTATTACTCTTTTAAGAAAAAAATATCATTTTATTGGTTATATTCATGCGAAAGCTATCCCGGGTGCTAGTGAATATTTAATAAAAAAATTGGGCTCTTTAGTTAATCGCTTGAGTGCTAACTTAGAATTATGTCAAGAAAAAAATTTAAAACTATTGGCCCCTAATAAAAACCAACAAAAAGTAAATAATATAATGGAATTTATTAAAGAAAATCAAAATAAAAATTTTACTCCCGCTGGACAAAGTACGCAAGTTATTATCGGAGCAACTAAAGAAACTGATTTAGATATCTTAAAAACTAGTGAATCCTTATATCAAAAATATCGTCTAAAACGAGTATTTTATTCTGCATATATTCCCGTTAACAAAGATAAATTATTACCTATGATTAATGCTCCTTTAAAAAGAGAACACCGCCTTTATCAAGCTGATTGGTTAATCCGCTTTTATAAATATAAATCCTCTAATCTTTTAGATAAAAATAATCCAAATTTTAATATATTAATCGACCCTAAAGCTGATTATGCTCTAAGACATTTAGAAAACTTTCCTAAAGAAATCAATAAAGCATCATATTATGAACTTTTACAAATTCCGGGGATTGGTTTAACTAGTGCTCAAAAAATTATTAAATCTCGCAAATATTTTACTTTAAAATTTAGTGATTTAAAAAATATGGGAATATCTTTAAAACGGGCTAAATACTTTATAATATGTAATGGACAATATTATTTAAATAAAGAATTTTTTCAAAAAGATTTTATTATGCAAAACTTAAAAATGTTGGAATTAAATACTACTTATAATAAAGAAGTTCAATTATCTTTATTTAATGAGTAACATTTATTTATACCAAGATTCTTGGTCAAATCTATTAACTTTAATAAAATATTTAATTACCAACAAAATTCGTCCTTTAAATATTAAATCTTTAGATTACTCTCCTACTTTATTTGATAATTGCATAAATTTGAATTTAGAAAATGAACATAATATTGAAAAATATTGGTTAAATAAAACAAATAGTTCAGTTTATAAAATTGTTTATTATGTTTATTTATCTACTAATCCTAATAAAGAATTAATAATTTATTATTTTTTATTAAATAGTTTAAAATATCCCCATTCAATTTTAAATCAAAGAAATTTAAAATGTGTTAATCAAGCTTTAAAAATTGCAAATTATACTAGACATGAAAGTCATAAATTTAAAGGTTTTTTGCGTTTTAAAGAAACTAAAAATCATTATTTGTATGCTCAAATAGAACCAGAAAACAATATATTAGAATTATTAGCTTACCATTTTAAAAATCGTTTAAAAAACGAGTATTGGATTATTAATGATACAAAATACAAGCAAATCTGTTTATACGATAAGAAAAACATTTATTTATTAAATAATACCCAAATAACAAATGTTAGTCTTAGCAATGATGAATTATTAATGCAAGATTTATGGAAAAATTTTTTTCAAAATATAAGTATTAAAGAACGCGAAAATAAATTAAGACAAATGGGTTTTATGCCTAAAAAATATTGGAAAAATATTATAGAAATGGAGAACAGAAAATGAAAAAAGTAATTAGTGGAAATGAATTAAAAACAACTATGCAAGAAGCTATAAATCTATTATGTGATACAGTTAAAGCTACTTTAGGACCAACAGGAAATAATGTTTTAATTAATTCTAATGAAACTAGTCCTTATATAACTAATGATGGTGTTACAATTGCTCAAAATATTGAAAGTGATAATCCAGTAATTAATGCTATTTTAGAAATTGCTAAAGAAGCTAGCTTACAAACAAATTCACTAGTCGGAGATGGAACTACCACTACTCTAGTATTACTGCAAAGTATTTTTAATCAAGCTTTAAAATTAATAGATGAAGGAATTAATCCTTTGATTTTAAAAAACGAATTAAATGAAGCAACTAACCTAGCCATAAATAAATTAAATAATTTAAAGAAATTACCAAATTCTAAAAATTTATTAGCTACTGCCATTAATTCTGCTAACGATACTAACTTAGGTACAATAGTATATAATGTATTTAAAAAAGTTAATAATGCAAATGCAATAAAAATAAAAGAAGGAAACAAAGAGATAACTGAATATAAAATAGTAAAAGGTTATAATTTAGAACATGTAAATACAATAGATTATTTAATCAAAGAAAAAGAAATTATTTTAAAAAATCCTTATGTCTTATTATTAAAAGGTTATTTAGATAATCTTGATATTTTAAAAGATATTTTAATAGCATTAAAAGAAAATTCAAAATCACTGTTAGTTATAGCTGAAGATTTAGAACCTAATTTAAAAAATGATATTTTATATTATTTCTTAGAAGAAAATATTAATATAATTATTGTTGAAAATCCCGATTATGCTTCTCGTAAAAATATTATTTATAATGATTTGGCAATTTTTACAAAAGCGAATGTTATAAATATTAAAAATACTATACCAACTTGGAATGATTTAGGTTTTGTTAAAGAAGTCATTATCAGTAACGATAATATTAATATAATCAATGAACCAAATTCTTTAGATTATCAAAACTTAATAAAAAATTTAGATAAAGATATTAATAATTGTTTAGATGATTATGAAAAAGAATTTTTAATTGATAGATTAGCTAAACTTAAAAATGGAATTGCTTATATTTATATTGGTGGAATTACTCAAACTGAAAAAAGAGAAAAATTAATGCGAACTATAGATGCCGTTTGTGCTTTAAATGTAGCAAAAAATGGTGTTTTACCAGGAGCTGGTTTAGCTTATTTACAAATTCAAAAAGAATTTGATTTAAAAGATAATGGTTCTAAGTTAATCTATAATGCTTTAACCATTCCTTTTGAACAAATTTTAAAAAACAATGGTTTAGATAGTTTAAAATATTTAGAAATAGCTAAAAAGAAAAATTATCAAGAAATTTTTAATATTCATACTAAAACTTGGGAAAATATAAATAAAAGTAATATAATTGACCCATTATTAGTAAATATCACTGCATTAAAAAATGCCAGCTCAATTGCTAGCATGTTATTTACAACTTCTAGTGTTGTTGTTAATGAAAGAAAAATAGATAATTTAGAATTATAATTTAGATATAAAATTATATTTTTTTAAAGATATTAATAAAGCAATAAAAGTAATACCACCAATAATCATAATAGGTATTGTTTTACCAGTATTAGGATTATCAATTTCTTTCTTTTTAATAGAATCATCAATTTTTTTATTATTTAAAGTAGTTACTTCTAAAATATCACTATAATTTGTTCCTCCTACTACAGCTGCTTTATAATAATAAGTTTTATCACTTTGTAAATTTTCATCAATAAAACCTTCTTGTGAATTACAATCAATAGATTCTTTTATTAATTCATAATTATCATCTTTATTAGATGCTCGATAAATACTACACATAACTTCTTTATCAGTAGAAATACTTTCTAAATTAAGAGATGGAATTAAAGTAATTGAATTAGCTGTAATATTTTTTACTTCTAATTTAGGAACTAACATTTTAATTAAATCATCTTCTTTTTCTACTTTTTGCCCATATTTATTTATAAAATTTGTTATTTTATCAGAATCTAAAGAAATTTTAACTTCTCGTATTGCATCTCCTGAAAGATGGAAATGAGAATCTTCGGTATCTTCATTAAATTCATAATATTCAGTTTTTATTTCTATACCATACTCATCAAATTTAGTTGACAATTCTTCTTCTGGTATATCATCAACCAATACCATATTATTTTCATCATAACCATTTAATTTTAAAATAGTTTCTAAAACTCCTACAATTACAATAGATTTAAGCATTTCTTTATCAACGTTTTCTTTTGTGATTGCTTCTGAATTACTATATTCTAAATAATTATCATGATAATTAAATGACATAATTGATAAATCTTCACTATAAATATTTAGCACATTATCTTCAACTATTTTTGATTCTAAACTTAAAAGAGCTGCTGCACTAGAATTTTTAAATTCATTATTTACATCTTGTAACGTAAAAACTTTAGCATAAACAGTAGTTGTATTAAATAACAAAAGACCAATTATAAAAATCAAACTTATTATTTTTTTTCAATTTTTTCACCTTCTATAATAAATCTATCATATTTATTATAGATATTAAATTTTTATATTAAGTATTTGACATATATTATGTAAAAGATAAATATTAAATTGTTAAAGTAAATGGGTTATCCTCTGTTCCAATTCCTCCGGTAATTTTAACGTCAGGTTTTAAATACAAAACTGGACGTACTAACCACGAATTCGCTACATAAAATCCTGAAATATCAGAACTATCATAAATTACTATTACGCGTTGATTATTATCTGCAATAGGAGTCATTGTCCATTCAACAGCTACTCCAGGACCTTGGTACAACCAATCATTATCTCGACAACCCACATTTTTGCTATCATAAGCCCAATTTATCGTAGAAGATAAAATACACATTTCTAATGTCGAATTATATTCTTTTTCACTACCAGTAACAGTACCAAGTCCACCACTGGTTGCTAAACCATAGTCACTGGCATACATCAATCCTATTTTTCCTATCCACTCAAATTTATTGCCCAAGTATACATTATTATTATTACGTTCAATTTTATAAATATCATTAAATATTAAATTATTGTAAGCATTAGTTGAAGCATTATAATTATTTGGTCCACCTAAATTATATTTTACGGTATCTATCATTTTACGATATTTTTCTTTTATTCCTGTATTAGTAAAATCTATTTTTTCATATAATCTTCTACTATTAATAGCAGCAGAACTATTACCATAACCAAAACCAGTTAACGCTTCTGTCCAACGATTGTATTCGTCTGATACAGTACTATTTAAATATGGGCCATTTAATAATTTTTGTAATCTTGTTTCTTCCCAATTATTATTACCTTCTGAAGATTTTTTACAATATTCAGGTTCATCTTCACTACGTATTTCATCACAACGCCTATCCCAAGCTATTTGTCCTATACCTTCCGCTTTAATTAATTTTACTCTTGTATTTTTATTACCTTCTGCATCTTCAATATTATTCATGAGTCCAATAATTCGCCAGTCTTCATCATTAAATTTAACATAATTATTTGGATTTTTTCCTATATATCTTAAGTTATCATCTTCTGTTTCATCATATCTTAAATCAGAATTTGTGCTTGATTTAGCTAATTCAGTTATTTTAGCCACTGCAGTTGGGTATACTTTTGTTTTGGCATTAACCATAGTTAATTCATTAGTTTCATTACTAAAGGTTGCATAACTATTAAATAGTTTTACTCCTACTATTGTTATGACTACTAAAACTATTCCACATAAAAACATATTACGTTTACGATTATCTTTGATTCGATAATCAAACTTCTTTAGGCTACTCATTTATTTCACCTACTAAGTCTTGGAGGTATTTTATATGTTTATTAAAATACCCCCCCCCCGATTTACATTATGATTCATAGTTCCTTACCTCTCTATCTTTTTTTATTATACCAAAATTTAGCTTTTTAGCAAAGAAAAAATTGATAAATTATCAATTTTATAAAGCAAGCTTATACGGATTTGATTTTGTTCCAGTTCCGCTCACTATTTTTACAAACGGTTTTAAATAAACAACTGGTCTAATAAGATAAGCATCAAGCGCATCATAAAAGTCCATTGAACTATCATCACGAATAAACATTATACTACCTTCATAATCTACATATTGCGAAATAGTCCATTGAAGTGTTCCTTTTTTTTGAGATAACCAATTATTATCACGACAACCTACATTTTCTTTTTCTTTCCAATCATTAATAGGAACAGACATACAGGTTTCTAATTTTACAGTGTACATTTCTTCACTTTCAGTTTCAATACCATATCCTCCGCTGGTTGCAAAACCATAATCACTCGGATACATTAGACCTATTTTTCCTATCCATTCTGTTGGATTACCTGGATATACATTATCACTTCTTTCTATATCATAATATTCTTTTGCAGTTAAATTGGTATATACATTATTTAGCCCTCCTAAATTATATTTTACGATGTCAATCATATCACGATAATTTTGTTTAATTCCTGTTTTTGTAAAATCTATTTTTTCATAGTGTCTTACACTATTACCAAAATTATAACCAGCTAACATCTCTGTCCAGTGATTATATTCTGTAGATTTCTTACTATTAAGATATGCTTCATTTAATAATCTTTGTAATGTTGATTTTTCCCAGTTATTACTATAATTAGGCATTTTTAAACAATTATTTGTATCAATTTCATTTTTTACATTTAGACACGGTGAATCCCACGATATTTGACCTATTCCATCAGCTCTTATTAATTTGATTCTCATATCTTTATTACCAGATTCATCTTCAACATTATTCATGACTCCGATAATGCGCCATAATATTGGGTCGCCTCTAGAATATATTTTAGCACAATCATTATAATATTCTGGGTCATTTTGACAATCTTCAGAATTTGTAAATTGCTTAATCATATAATTGCTACGACTAAAACCATACCATATATCAGTATCATATATTCCATCACCAAAATCAACATAGTTATTAGGATTTTTACCAAGATATCTTAAATTATTATCAATAGTTTGATCATATCTTAATTCTGAATTAGTACTTGATTTTGCTAACTCTTTTAAATAATGAGTGGCAGGTATTACTACATTACCACTTGCTAAATCAATTGTAGTTGTTTCATTGCTAAAGGTTGCATAACTATTAAATAATTTTACTCCTACTATTGTAATTACTACTAAAACTATTCCACACAAAAAGATATTGCGTTTTCGATTATCTTTTATTCGATAATCAAACTTTTTTAGGCTACTCATTTATTTCACCTATTAAGTTTTTTCGGAGGTATTCTATTTGTTTATTAAAATACCCCCCCCCGATTTGTAATATTATTCATAAATTCTAACCTCTCTATCTTTTTTTATTATAATAAATTTGTTAATAAATTGCAAGACATAAAAAAAGTTGCTTTTGTGCAACTTATTTATTTTCTTTTATAAAATCTTTATATTCTTTTTCTAATTCAGTATCATAGAATTTAATTTTATTTTCTTTTCTTAATTCAATAAATGCTTTATTATATAAATGTTCATCTTCACTATCTAATTTAGTTTTTAAAGCTTCAATAATATCATCACGAATATCATCTAATTTAGCTTTATCTTTTTGATCTTCTCTAAAGATAATTGTATAACCATAACCAGTTTCTACTACTTTACTAGATACACTATTATTTTTCATTGATTTTAAACTTTTTAAATAATCTTCATCTATATCTTCTTTATTCCATGCCACATAATCTAAATCTTCATTAGTAATCTTATCTTTATATTCTTTAACTAAATCATCATAAGATGTACCATTTTTAGCTTTCTTTAAGATTTCATTTGCTAATTTACTTTCATCCTTATTAGCGTCTTCATCATCTACTGTTTTAGCTACTGCAATATATTTAGTTTTAATATCACCAAAAACATTATCTTTATAATGTTTTTCAATATCTTTATCACTTATTTTACCTTTTAAATATTCTTGATAATATAAATCATTTTTATATTGATCTTCAACATATTTTGTAAATTCTTCTTTATCTTTAAAGCCATTACTTTCTAAAAATTGTTTTTCTGTATAACCATAATAATTTTTATACATATTTAAGTAGTATTCTACTTGTGAATTAACTTCATCTAATTGGTCTTTATTCAATGTATATTTTTTATCTAAAATCTTTTTATCAACTTCTTGTAAAAGTGTTGCTAAACCATTACTATCTTTTAATGACTTATATAAATCATCACTAGTAATATTTTTACCTGCTACTTCTAGAATAATATCTGTTCCTGATGAAGTTTTTGCTATTCTTTCTGGGAAGAATAAATACATTATTCCTAATCCTAAAATTAATCCCACTAAAGCACAAATAATATTAATTGGAATATTGTTGTTTGCTTTCTTAGTTTGTTTTACTGGAGTAACTTTTTTTTCTGTTGATTTTTTTACTTCAGTATTTTTTTCATTTTCTTTTTTTGTTGCCATAAACTCTCCTTTTTCTAATGATTCAATCATTAACATATATTATATGCCAAAAATAAAATAATTAAAAGTAATTATGTCAAAAATATGTAAAATTTTTTTAATTTTTTTATTGCAAAAAAAAAGATAGCAATTCTGATAAAACTACTATCCTCTAGTTTAAGAAAAATTGCAATTATCTAATCTCGCAAAAGATTAAATAACCTGAAACTAAATATTATCAGTACTTAGCCCAATCTCTCATCATTAAGAGTTTTCTTTCTCACTACAATTATATATCTTAGCGAAGATAAGATTTATTACTAAACTCTTTACTGAAATATAAGAAATAACCATTAATTTTATATCGAAACTATCAAAAATTAATCCAATAGCCAAAAAATATAAAACAAACAATTACATAAAACTTATATTATTCTCTAAGATAACTACAATATATCACAAGGGAATAAAATTTGTCAATATAAAATGCAATATTTTTTTAATTTAGTGTCAAGTTTATTTTAAAGCTTCTTCAATTGCCACTGAAACCGCAACTGTTGCTCCGACCATTGGATTGTTACCCATACCAATAAGTCCCATCATTTCAACATGAGCTGATACACTAGAAGACCCTGCAAATTGAACATCACTATGCATTCTACCCATTGTATCAGTCATACCATAAGAGCTAGGTCCAGAACCCATATTATCTGGATGTAAAGTTCTTCCTGTTCCACCACCACTTGCTACAGAGAAATATTTTTTACCAATTTCTGAACATTCTTTTTTATAAGTACCTGCAACTGGATGTTGGAATCTAGTTGGATTAGTTGAATTGCCAGTAATTGAAACATCTACTTTTTCATGGTGCATAATTGCTACACCCTCCCGAACATCATTTGCTCCATAACATTTAACTAACGCTCTTGGTCCATCAGAATATGGAGTTTCACTTTCAATTATGAGTTTATTATTTTGAAAATCAAAATCAGTTTTAACATAAGTAAAACCATTAATACGCGAAATAATTAAAGCGGCGTCTTTTCCTAAGCCATTTAAAATAACTCTTAATGGTTTTTTTCTTACTTTATTTGCTGATAAAGCTATACCAATAGCCCCTTCAGCAGCTGCAAATGATTCATGTCCGGCTAAAAAGGCAAAACATTCAGTTTCTTCACTTAATAACATACTAGCTAAATTACCATGTCCTAATCCAACTTTTCGAATATCTGCTACTGAACCAGGAATACAAAATGATTGTAATCCTTCACCAATAATTTTAGCTGCTTCGCTAGCTTTTTTAACACCTTTTTTAATTGCTAAAGCTGCTCCAACGGTATAAGCCCAACAAGCATTTTCAAAGCAAATTGGTTGAATAGATCTAACTATTTCAAAAACATCAATACCAGCTTTTTCACAAATTTCTTTAGCTTCTTCTAAAGATTTAATATCATTTTCTTGTAATTTTTTTTCAATTTGTTTTATTCTTCTTTCATAACTTTCAAACATTGCCATAATTATCCCTCTCTTGGATCAATAGATTTAACAGCTTCATCAAATCTACCATATTTACCACTAGCTTTTTCAATTGCTTCTAATGGTTCAATCCCTTTCTTAATGTTATCCATCATTTTACCTAAATTAACGAATTTATAACCTATAATTTCATTATTCTTATCTAAACCAACTTCTGTAATGTACCCTTCAGATAATTCTAAATAACGAGGTCCTTTTTCACGAGTACTATAACAAGTACCTACTTGCGAACGATGACCTTTACCTAAATCTTCTAAACCAGCTCCAATTGGTAAGCCATTTTCACTAAATGCTGATTGACTACGGCCATAAACAATTTGTAAAAATAACTCACGCATTGCTGTATTAATAGCATCACAAACTAAATCAGTATTTAAAGCTTCTAAAATAGTTTTACCAACTAATATTTCACTAGCCATTGCTGCTGAATGAGTCATACCACTACAACCTAGCGTTTCAACTAAAGCTTCTTCAATAATACCGTTTTTAATATTTAAGGTTAATTTGCAAGCTCCTTGTTGAGGTGCACACCAACCTATACCATGAGTTAAACCGGAAATATCTTTGATCTCTTTTGATTTGACCCATTTACCTTCTTCTGGAATTGGTGCTGGCCCATGATTGGCAGCACAATTAACTTTACACATATTTTCTACATCTTTTGTATACATTTATTTTCCTACTTTCTAAAATTTTATATTTTTTTCAATATAATCAACAACTTCATTTAATGGTAAACTAATTTGTTCCATTGTATCACGATTACGAATTGTTACTGTATTATTATTTATAGTTTCATCATCGACAGTTAAGCAATATGGGGTACCAATTGCATCATTACGTCGATATCTTTTACCAATATTACCTGTCTCATCATAATTAGTCATAAATTTTTGCCTTAATTTTTCATATATTTCTTGAGCTTTTTTAGCATGATTTTTTTTGATTAACGGAAGTACACTAACTTTATATGGTGCTAAATATGATGATAAATGTAAAACTTCTCTAGTTGTTCCATCAGCAAGTTGTTCGTTTTCATATTTTTCAAACAAAATAGCTAAGACAGTTCGATCTAAACCATAAGTTGAC
>CANRCO010000022.1 GCA_947629125.1 uncultured Bacilli bacterium
TTATCACTATTTAATTCAATATTATCTTTAAAAGTTTGTGATTGGTAAGCAGCTACTAAAATATTACCTTTAATACTATCATTAAATTTTAATACTTCTAAAGCATCTAAAACAGTTAATATATTTTGATAATTAGTATCAAGTATAGTTTTATCTTCATTAATAAAAGCTTTAGCTATTTCTTTTAATGTAATAAACCCAGTTAATAATTTTTTTTCATTAATTAAAGGCATAGCAGTAATATCTAGTTTTTGAATTAAATTAACAGTTTCATAAATAGAATAATTTTCATTAATCATTGCTTCTTTATTATATTTAACATTACGAATTTGAATTCTTATATCATTAAGAAATTCTGGTTCTTTAATTTTAAAATAATCTAAAACAAATTTTGTTTCATTATTAATATGTCCTAAAACTTTAGGTACACTCTTTTCTCCTAATTGATTTTTTAAATCAGCTAAAGCAATACTTGCACATACTGAATCAGTATCAGGATTTTTATGACCAAAAATATATGTTGTTTGCATGTAAATCAACTCCGAGGTAAGTATAACATGTTTTAAAAAAAAATGGAATTCTTTTTCTTCTTATGCTATTATATAGCCAATAAGGTGATATTATGTCTACAGTTTATTCATTGGTTAAAAAATATAAGAAAAATTATCCTGGAGGTATTACTTGGTGGCGTTTAAAAAAGCATAGTAGTGTAATAGAAAAACATATTAATCCAGGAGAAGAAGTACTCTATGCGTTTGCTGGACAAAAGGGTTATACTAATACAGATATTTTTAATACCTGTGTAGTAGCATTAACTAATAAAAGAATCTTAATTGGCCAAAAAAGAGTTTTATTTGGTTATACGCTATATTCTATAACTCCAGAAATGTATAATGACTTACAAGTTTATCAAGGTTTATTTTGGGGTAAAATTACAATTGATACAGTTAAAGAAGAAGTTAAATTAATGTTTTTAGCTAAAAAAAGTTTAGATGAAATTGAAACAACTATTAGTGAATACATGTTAGAAGCAAAAAAATTATATCGAACAGATTAACAAAAAAATATTGCAATACAAACATTTGTTTGATATAATTGATTAGGAATATTTAGTGTGAGTGTCGTCCTCTATTCTTGTAAAAGAAGGGGGGTAGATATTAATGAAAACTAAGACTTTTATTTTAAAAGTTCTAAAACTCATTTCTATCGTATTGTTACTTTCTACCTTACTGGTGTTAGCAATAAAAAAATAGACACTCTGCATAGAGTGTCAACTTACTCTTAAAATAGAGGTGACATTCACTTGCAAATCTAAATGTTCCTCTTTTTTTATTTTATGCAAGTATCCTTGCTAAATACATATTAACATAAAATTTAGCATTTTGTCAAAAAATATTAAAATCGATGCTAGTGAATATTTAAAAAATTATATCGAACAGATTAACAAAAAAATTTAATAAACATAAATTACTTTAGGAAGTGATGTTATGTTTGATATGTATACTGTAAAAAATGGTGATACGCTTTTAAGTATAGCTAAAAAATTTAATACAACACCAGAGGTTATTAAACAAATTAATAATTTTGCGTCTTTAGATGGGTTAAGAGCAGATATGGATATTGTTGTACCTAAAGGAATGGAGCAATATTATGATTATTATACAATAAATACTGGAGATAGTTTATATTCTATAGCAAGAAGATATAATATAAATCCTGAATTATTAGCTAGTATAAATGGTTTAAATATGGATGATTATATTTATCCAGACCAAAGAATAATTATTCCAAAGGCTGGTTATAGTTATTATATTACTGCTGAAGGAGATACACTAAACACTGTTGCTAAAACATTTAATGTTAGTAAAGATAAAATATTACAACAAAATCCTGAAATATATTTGTTAGCAGGACAAATGTTAGTAAATAAAACAAATAAGTAAGTTATATATAAGCTATGTATAACTTATTTTTTTGTTGTCAAATGCTCATTAATGTTTTATAATCAAAGTGTAAAAGATATGGAGTCAAAATTATGGAACAAATAAAATATAAAAAACTATGGTTAGTTATAATTATCTTACTTATTCTTATTATTATTGGATTTTCTTTTTCTTATTTTCAATTTCGTAAAACTACAGAAAGTATAAAAAAATTCAATACAGATTGTTTTGATATTAAATATCAAGATAAAACAAAGGGAATTAATTTAGAGAAAGCTTACCCAATTAGTGATGAAGATGGTCTAAAAACAGTTCCTTATAAATTTAGTGTAACTAATATTTGTCCTTATGATATGGATTTGAATATAAAATTAAATATGATACGTAATACAACTTTAGATAGTAAATATGTTAAAGTTGCATTAGGTAATGATGTAAAATTAAAACCAACTAAATTAAGTGATTGTAAAGAAGTAGATTATGATAATTCGAAGTATATAGATTCTAAAATATTATCTAGTATAAGTTTAAAACAATATCAAACTATTGAAGTAGATTTTAGAATGTGGGTAGACCAAGAAGCTAAAGATAATGAGGGAAGCAATGCCTACATGTCATCAAAAATAGAAGTAGAAGGATTTAATAAATAATAAATAAATTGATAAAGGGATGTTAAGTAACATTCTTTTTTTATGTCCAGATAAGATACTTGCAAATACCCTAAGAATAAATTATAATAAAATTACAGATAATAAAGTACGAGGTGTAAACATATGGACAGTAAAAGCAATAAGAAAAAATATATAATTGGTGGCAGTATTTGTTTAATTCTTCTAATAGTAATCGGAGCAACATATGCTTACTGGACAACAACCCAAGTTCAAAAAGATATTAATGAAATTAATACAGATTGCTTAAGAATATCTTATACAAATAAAGATGCAAGTAAAACAGGTTTTACCTTAGAAAAAGCTTTTCCAATAAAGGATGTGGATGGAAGAAGTTTAGAAGGTTATACCTTTACCATAGCAAATGAATGTACTACATATATAAATTACAATGTTAATATGGAAAGTTTAAAATTAAACTCAGATGGAACTGTTTCATCAACTGATGAAAATCATGAAGATATACAAATTAATATTGAATATATAGATACAATTTTAAATGATGAAGCTATAATAAATTTAAAAGGTTATAAACAAACCCAGTCATTATTAACAAAAAAAGATGGAAATACAGCAACAGCATATGATACTAGAATATTAGAAAGTGGAGCCTTAGGTCCAAAAGGAACAGAAAATGATAAAATCGAATATACCTTAAGAATGTGGTTGGATGAAGATACACCAACAAGTGAGATGAATAAGATATACAAAGGAAAAATAAGTGTATGGGCAACCCCGACAAAAGCAGAGAATGCCGTAGAGAAAATAACAAATATTGCTAATCAACAAGTAGCTGCAAGTACAAATAGTACAACTCAGTTAGCAGTTGATGATACAGCTGACCAAAACATAAGATATATCGGAAAAGACCCAGATAACTATATAGATATCGGAAATGGAGTATATCAAACAGATATCTGGATTGGTTATAATAATGAAGATATATATAAAGGACAATATACAGTAGAATATACAAGCGAAGAAGAATGTAAGGGTAATGGTAAATATAACAAACATTGTACCCAATTACATAAAAAAGGCGACCCAATATTATGGCGCATCATCGGAGTTATGAAAGATAATACAATAAATGATAATCAAACAGCAAGATTAAAAATAATAAGAGATGAAGATATAGGAATGATGTCATGGGATGCAAAATGTAATACTGAAGATAAAACATCAAGTTGCTCAGGAGGATATACTTATAAAAATAATTGGAATGAAGCAAGTTTAAAAACAACATTAAATGAAGCATTTTGGGAAAGAAAAACAACAACCGATAGAAATTATATATATGTATATGATGGAGAAAATTTTAATAGTCATTGGTATAAACTAAGATTTGAAGATACAGGAATAAGAGAAATAAGCAGAAAATTAGTTGATAATACAAAGTGGCATTTAGGAGGAATAACATTTGATGAATATGATACAGCAACGGTAGGAATATATTATTCGAAAGAACATGCTGATAAAGTATATGATAAAAATCCAACAACATGGAATGGCAAAGTAGGATTAATGTATGCTAGTGATTATGGTTATGCAACTGGTGGAGGAGAAGGAAAACAAAGAAGCGAATGTTTAACACAAGATTTATATCATTGGAACGCATCTGGATTTGAAGATTGCTATAAAAATGATTGGTTATATTATCCATCAAATTATCAATGGTTGATGAACCCATATGCGTCTAACGATAACTATGCTGCTCGTGCAGACTATAACGGGTTTGTCAGCAGCTACTATTACGTGTACCCTAATAATTATCGTATTCGCCCAGTCCTATATCTAAAGTCTGATGTAAAAATAGTGAGCGGAACAGGAACAAAAGAAAATCCGTATCGTATTACTTTGTAAAATATAAATATAGAAATTATTAAAAAATTCTATATTTTTTTTATTTTGTGGTATCATATTTAACAATGAGTGGTGAAGAAAATGGATAAAATTATTGTTAAAGGAGCAAGAGAAAATAATTTAAAAAATATTGATATTGAGATACCTAAAAATAAATTAGTTATTGTAACTGGTGTTTCTGGTAGTGGTAAAAGTAGTTTAGCTTTTGATACAATTTATGCTGAGGGGCAAAGACGTTATGTTGAAAGTTTAAGTGCTTATGCTCGGCAATTTTTAGGTAATACAGAAAAACCTGATGTAGATAGTATTGAAGGTTTAAGTCCTAGTATTTCTATTGACCAAAAAACCACTAATAAAAATCCTCGAAGTACGGTTGGTACTATTACAGAAATTTATGATTATTTAAGATTATTGTATGCACGGATTGGTACTCCTTATTGTCCAAAACATAAAATTCCTATTACTCACCAAAGTATTGAAGAAATGACTAATAAGGTATTAGAATACGGAGATGGAACTAAAATAGAAGTATTAGCTCCGATTGTTCATGGGGAAAAAGGTACTCATAAAGATTTAATTAATGATTTAAGAATGCAAGGTTTTGCCCGTATTAGAATTAATGGGGTAGTTCGTAGTTTAGATGAAGAAATTACTTTAGAAAAAAATATAAAATCTAATATAGATGTAGTAATTGATAGAATTGTAATTAATAGTGAAGACCGCAGTCGAATTTTTGAAGCTATTGAACTTAGTACTAAACTTGCTAACGGAAAAGTTGTCATTAATGTAATTGATGGCGAAGAATTTGTTATGAGTGAAAAATATGCTTGTATTGAATGTAATTATTCTTTACCGGAATTAGAGCCTCGTTTATTTTCTTTTAACTCTCCATATGGTGCATGCAGCGATTGTAAAGGTTTAGGTACTAAACTAGAAATCAATGAAGATTTAATTATTCCTGATAAAAATAAAAGTATCAATGAGGGAGCTATTGCTACAATTAGTAGTGAACAAAATATTTATATGATGTCTTTAGCTACTGTTTGTGATTTTTATAATATTGATATGAATAAACCTATTAAAGATTTAACCAAGAAAGAATTAGATATTATTCTTTATGGTAGTCGTGATATTATTAAATTTAAATATGTGTCGAAAAATGGTAATATTCGTTATACTAATGATTTTTATGAAGGAGTTATTAATAACTTAGAACGTCGTCATAGAGAAACTTCTAGTAATTGGATTAGAGAATGGTTAGAAAGTTATATGATTGAATCTCCTTGTAAAAAGTGTCATGGTAAAAGATTAAATGAAAGTGTTTTAAATATTTTTATTAATAAAAAGAATATTTATGATATGTGTGATTTATCAATTGAAGATTTATATGACTTTATTAGTAATTTAAAATTAAATCGTGAACAAAAAGATATTAGCGAATTATTAATTAAAGAAATTAAAGACCGCTTACTATTTTTAATTAATGTTGGTCTTAGTTATTTAACTTTAAATCGTAGTGCTGCTACTTTATCTGGTGGTGAATCACAAAGAATTCGCCTGGCAACTCAAATTGGTAGTAGACTTTCGGGTGTTTTATATGTTTTAGATGAACCTAGTATTGGTTTACATCAAAAAGATAATGAAAAGTTAATTAATTCTTTAAAAGAAATGCGTGATTTAGGTAATTCTTTGTTAGTTGTAGAACATGATACTGATACTATGTTAGCTAGTGATTACATTATAGATATTGGTCCTGGAGCTGGAGTTAATGGTGGTGAGGTAGTAGCATGTGGTAAACCAGAGGAAATAATTAAAAATCCCCGTAGTATTACAGGTATGTATTTAAGTGGTAAAAAGAATATAGCTGTTCCTAAAAAACGTCGTAAAGGTAATGGCAAATTCTTAGAAATTGTAAATGCTCAAGAAAACAATTTAAAGAAGATAAATGTTAAAATTCCTCTTAATACATTAACATTGGTAACAGGTGTTTCTGGTAGTGGTAAAAGTAGTTTAATTAATGAAATACTTTACAAAAGTTTAGCAAAAAAAATCTATCATGCTAAAGATATACCTGGTAAGCATAAAGAAATTAAAGGTATCGATTATATTGACAAAGTTGTTCATGTTTCACAAGACGCTATTGGTCGTACTCCAAGAAGTAATCCCGCAACTTATATTGGTTTATTTGATGATATTCGCGATTTATATGCTAGTACAAAAGAAAGTAAAATGCGCGGTTATGAAAAGGGTAGATTTTCCTTTAATGTTAAAGGTGGACGTTGTGAAGCTTGCCAAGGAGACGGTATTAAAAAAATTGAAATGCATTTTTTGCCAGATGTTTATGTTGATTGTGATGTATGTAAAGGTAAACGCTATAACAAAGAAACTTTAGACATTAAATTTAAAGGTAAAAACATTGCCGAAGTTTTAGATATGCGAGTAAGTGAAGCTTTAACTTTTTTTGAAAATGTTCCTAAGATATATAATAAGGTTAAGATATTAGATGAAGTTGGGCTAAGTTATATTAAATTAGGCCAAAGTGCTCCTACTTTATCTGGTGGTGAAGCAGTACGTATTAAACTAGCTAAGGAATTGCAAAAAAAACCAACTGGTCGCAGTATTTATATTTTAGATGAACCTACAACAGGATTACATACTGAAGATATTAAAAAATTGTTAGATATTTTAAATCGTATTGTTGATAATGGTGATACTGTTATTGTAATTGAACATAATTTAGATGTAATTAAAGTAGCAGATTATATAATTGATTTAGGACCAGATGGTGGTAAAAATGGTGGTAACTTAGTAGCTTATGGTACACCAGAAGAGATAATTAAAAATAAAAAATCTTACACAGGTGAATATTTAAAAAAGATACTATAAAAATATTTTTCTAGCTTTTCTATTAAATTAGTGATATTATTATGTCATAAATAATAAGAAGGGTTGATAGTATGCGAAAAGTATGTGGCTTATTTGCGGTTACTTTATTTGTTTTAAGCTGTCTATGTATCGCTTATGGTTTTGTGTTAAATGACTTTTCATCAAGCCCTTTATATAAGTTATCAACTGCTTATATTTTAATTAGTTTACCTGGTTGTATAATTGCTTCAGTATCGAAAAGAAGTGACATGACTTGGTTATCCGGTATTGGATTAATTTTTGTTGTGGCTTTTTTTATTTTATTTATGTTATATAATTTATTTAATATTCAAAATTTATTAATGACTCAACTTATTGCTACTTTGTTATATTTAAGTTTTTTAGTCGCTTATATTGCTTTATTATGCCATATTCAAAATAATAATATTTCTGTATCGTTATGTAAGGCTTTATCAGTTCTTTTAATCATAGTTTTTGGTGTTATTGTAATTTGGAATTTCTGGGCAGTTAAAGATATAACTATTAACACACTATATACTTTTCTTAATAACTTCTTAGTAATAGTCTTACTTTTATCGTTAGGTTTAGGTATTGCTGCATTTATGTTAAGTGTTACTTTCTATGAACGGGAAGATGTTGTTAGTGATGTAGTTAATTTTGGTAATATTAGTGCCAATCCACAAGTTATTGGTAATTCTATGGTTAATCGACCACTTGTAAATAACCCAGTTAATGCTCCAGTTAATACCATGCCATCATATAATTTCAATCCTTCAAATATGATGAATAATAATCCAGTAGCTAATCCTAATCCTATTATGAACCCTAATCCAATTATGAATCCAAATCCAATTGCTAATCCTAATCCAGCAATTGATACTTTAAATACTGATGTTGTAAATCCTAATATTACTGAAATACCAATGATTAGTAATAATCCGATTGAATCTAGTCAAATTGTCAATCCCCAAATTCAAAATCCAACTGCAGTTCCGACTGTGAATAATAATGTTCAAGTTCAAAGTGCTAAACCGGGAAGCAATATTGTAACAATTCCTTTAGACTTTATGAATCCAAATCTAAGTAGTCCAAGCCCAACTAATCCATCAACTATTCCAGTTACTCCACCAGTTGTTAATGTTACACAAACTAATAATATACCTAATGCAAATTCTAATAATAATTTGAATCAATAAATCATATTTAATAATATAGTATAGAAAATACAAAAATCCTTTATTTTATGCTTGATTTTTGTTTTTTTTTAAGCTATAATGGATTTTGTATGACTGCGAAGATATGCGAGGTTGCTGATACGCTAGGTAGAGTTGCTTGGGACTTATCGAAAATATCAGGTAATTTGCATGGAGCGAGTCTATACTAGATATAGACGAAAGGAGAATTGGCAATATGGCAAATAATAAGGTAAGAATTAATCTTAAGGCTTTTGATCCTAAATTATTGGAAGTAGCTGCATCAAAAATTGTCGATACTGTAAAAAGAACTGGTGGCGATGTAGCAGGACCTGTACCTCTTCCAACTGAAATAGAGAAGATCACAGTTTTAAGAGCTGTTCACAAAGACAAGGATGCTAGAGAGCAATTTGAAAGAAGAACTCATAAAAGATTGATCGAAATTAAAAATCCAAGTAAAGAAACAGTTGATGCATTATCTCACTTAGATTTACCAAGTGGTGTAGACATCAAAATAAAATTATAATATATAATAAGGAAGGAAAAGAAAAATGAAAGGAATCTTAGGACGCAAAATTGGAATGACACAAGTATTTACAAAAGATGGTGTTTTAATTCCTGTAACAGTTGTTGAAGTAGAACCCAATGTTGTAATGCAAGTTAAAACTGTTGAAAAAGATGGTTATAGTGCTGTTCAATTAGGCGTATTTGAAAAGAAAGAAAAAAATTCAAACAAACCAAGTGTTGGTCATGCTAAAAAAGCTAACACAACTCCTAAGCGCTTCTTAAAAGAAATAAGAAATGTTGAAAATGATTATCAACTTGGAGATGTTGTAGGAGTAGATATTTTTGAAGTTGGAGACATAGTTGATGTAACTGGTACTTCTAAAGGTAAAGGTTTCCAAGGAACTATCAAAAGACATAATCAATCACGTGGTCCAATGGCTCATGGATCTCATTATCATCGTGGACCAGGTTCATTAGGTACAATGTTACCAAAAAGAGTACTAAAGGGTAAAAAATTACCAGGCCATATGGGTCATGAAACAATTACTATTCAAAATTTAGAAATCATTGAAGTTAATCCAAAAGAAAATTACATTTTAGTCAGTGGAAATATTCCAGGACCAAAAAAATCATTAGTATTAATTAAATCTGCAATTAAAAATTCTCGTAAGAAAAATCCAAAAGATATTTTATCTTTCGAAGAAACTGTAGTTGATAGTGTTGAAGAAGTAGAAAATACTAATGCTGAAGTTGAAAATTTGGTAGAAGAAACACCAGTAGTAGAAAATGCTGAAGTTGAAACACCTGAAATTACAGAAGAAAATGATTCTGAAGGAGCAAGCAATTAATTGCTTATTCTAGAAAGGAAATAATTATGAGTAAGATAAATGTATTAAACATTAAAGGTGAAAAAGTAAAAGATTTAACTATTAATGATAATATTTGGAAATTTGAACAAAATGCTGATTGTTTGAAAAAAATGATTAGACTTCAATTAGATTCTATGCGTCAAGGAACTCACAAAACAAAATCAAGAAGTGAAGTTTCTGGCGGTGGTAAAAAACCATGGAAACAAAAAGGAACAGGTCGCGCTAGACAAGGTTCAATTAGAGCTACACAATGGCGTGGCGGTGGAATAGCTCATGGTGTTACACCAAGAGATTATACATTTAAAATAAATCGCAAAGAAAGAGTTATTGCTTTAAAATCAGCTTTGGCTGATAAATTTGGCACTAAAAAATTAATCGTTGTTGATAATTTAAATTTAGAAAATTTAAAAACTAAAGAAGCTTTAACAGTATTAAATAATTTAAAGTTAGAAGGTAAAGTTTTATTTGTTACTAAAGAAGATTGCGAAAATTTATATATGGCAACACGTAATTTAGGTTATGTTTGTGCAATCTTAGCTAATGAAATAAATTGTTATGATTTAGTTAATGCTAATTATTTAGTTTGTGATGAAGAAGCTGTTAAAGCTATAGAGGAGGCGCTTCAATAATGAAAGATTATAATGATATTATAATAGCTCCTGTTATAACTGAAAAAACTAGTGATAATGCTAAAAATAATGTTTATACCTTTAAAGTTATTAAAAAAGCAACTAAACCACAAATAAAATTTGCAATTGAAAAAGCTTTTAATGTTCATGTAAAAAGTATAAACACACTTATTACCAAACCAAAAGATAAACGCGTAGGCAAATATACTGGTAAAACCAAAACTTATAAAAAGGCTTTCGTAACATTAAAAGATGGCGAAAGTATAGAGTATTAGTAAGGAGTTGATATATTATGGCTATAAAAAATTATAAACCTACCACAAA
The DNA here is from genome assembly GCA_947629125.1 of uncultured Bacilli bacterium. Lineage (GTDB taxonomy): Bacteria > Bacillota_I > Bacilli_A > RF39 > UBA660 > RGIG4822. The sequence continues at coordinate 10,883 of CANRCO010000022.1, forward strand.
TGGTAGACGTAATATGACGACATTAATTAATGAAGAAATAACTACATCTACTCCTACTAAATCACTTTTACAAAAGAAAAGTAAAACTGGTGGTAGAAACAATTCAGGTAAAATGACAGTTCGTCATATTGGTGGCGGAGCAAAACAAAAATATCGCGTTATCGATTTTAAAAGAAATAAAACAGGTGTTACTGGTCGAGTAGCTAGTATTGAATACGACCCAAACAGAAGTGCTAATATTTGTTTGATTAACTATCTTGATGGTGAAAAAAGATATATTATCGCTCCAAAGGGTATTAAAGTAGGAAATATTGTTGAAAGTGGAGAAAATGTTGATATCAAAGTTGGTAATGCATTACCTCTACAAAATATTCCTGTTGGTACAGTAGTTCACTGTATAGAATTACAACCAGGAAAGGGTGCTGAAATATGTCGTAGTGCAGGAACATCAGCTCAAATCCTAGGTCGTGAAGGGAAATATGTTTTACTAAGATTACAATCTGGTGAAACGAGAAAAATCTTAGGAACATGCATGGCAACTATTGGTGTAGTTGGCAATGAAGATTATGAATTAGTTAATTTAGGTAAAGCTGGACGTAAACGTCATATGGGAATTAGACCTACTAACCGTGGTAGTGTTATGAACCCTAATGACCATCCACATGGTGGTGGAGAAGGACGTGCACCAATTGGACGTAAGGGACCTCTTACTCCCTGGGGTAAACCAGCTTTAGGATATAAAACACGTAATAAGAAAAAAGCATCTAACAAATTAATTGTTAGTAGAAAGAAAAAGTAGGAGGTTGTAATGGCAAGAAGTTTAAAAAAAGGTGCTTTTGTTGATGATCATTTATTAACAAAAGTTGAAAAATTAAATGCAGAAAATAAAAAAGAAGTAATTAAAACCTGGTCAAGACGTTCTACAATTTACCCACAATTTGTTGGGCATACAATTGCTGTTCATAATGGTAAAACTCATGTTCCTGTATACATTACTGAAGATATGGTCGGCCATAAACTTGGAGAGTTTGTTTTAACTCGTAATTTTGGCGGACATGCAGGACAAAAGTAGGAGGTAACAAATGGAAGCATATGCAATACATAAAAACGCTTTAGTAGCTCCTCGTAAAGCTCGAATGACTTTAGATTTAATTAGAGGCAAAAAAGTTTCTGTAGCTGAAGCTATATTAGAAAATACTAATACAAAAAGCAGTAGATTAATTATTAAAGTTTTAAAGTCAGCAGTAGCTAACGCTATTAATAACGAAGGTGCTAATGAAGATGATTTAGTAATTAAAGAATGTTACATAAATCCAGGACCAGTTTATAAAAGAATAAAATTTGCTAGTCGTGGTAATGTTGATCGTCGAGATAAAAGAACAAGTCACATTTATGTTAAAGTTACAGATAACAAAAATTTAACGACTGAAGACGAAACTACTAAAATAGAAAAGAAAGGAGCATAACGAATGGGACAAAAAGTTAATCCAATAGGTTTTCGATTAGGAATTAATAAAGATTGGCAATCAAAATGGTATGCTGAAAAAAATGATTATGTTACTAAGTTAAATAAAGACCTTAAAATTCGTGATTTCTTAGCAAAAAATTTAAAAGATGCAGGAATTGCTTCTGTTCTTATTGAAAGAAAGAAAAACAGATGTGACATTACAATTGAAACTGCTAAACCAGGTGTTATTATTGGTCGTGGCGGTGAAGATATCGAAAAATTAAGAAAAAAAGTTAGTAGATTAGTTAAAGAAGAAGTTTACATTAATATTGTAGAGGTTAAAAATCCAGATTTAAATGCTCAATTAGTTGCTGATCAAATTGCTAGTCAAATAGAAAATAGAGCACCATTTAGATCTGCTCAAAAAAGAGCAATACGTAATACTATGAAAGCTGGAGCTAAAGGTATAAAAACTAGTGTATCAGGTCGTTTAGGTGGAGCTGAAATGGCTCGTACTGAAGGGTATACTGAAGGTACTGTTCCACTTCATACTTTAAGAGCTGATGTAGATTATGCTATTAGTGAAGCAGATACTACTTACGGAAAAATTGGAGTTAAAGTTTGGATTTATAAATCAGAAATTCTTCCTGCTAAAAAAGTTGCGAAGGGAGCTAATAAAAATGTTAATGCCAAAAAAGACTAAATATCGTAAATCACATCGTATTTCATATGATGGTCATGCTAGAGGTAATACTGAACTACATTTTGGTGATTACGGATTACAAGCTAAAGAAGGTGCTTGGGTAAGTGCTCGCCAAATTGAAGCAGCTCGTATTGCTATGACTAGATATATGAAACGTGGTGGAAAAGTATTTATAAATATATTCCCACATTTACCAATTACTAAAAAACCACTTGAAACTCGTCAAGGTAAAGGTAAAGGCAATGTTGAAGAATATGTAGCTGTAGTAAAAACTGGTAAAATTATGTTTGAAGTATCTGGTGTTAGTGAAGAGATAGCTCGCGAAGCACTAAGACTTGCTTCTCATAAATTACCTGTAAAATGTAAATTTGTTAAAAGAGATGAAGTAAAGGATGGTGATTCTCTTGAAAATTAAGGAAATTAGAGAAATGTCAATTGAAGAAATTGATAAAAAAATAAAAGAAACAAAAAGAGAATTACTAGATTTAAGAATGAAAAAAGCAAGTGGAACATTAGATAAACCATCAGATATTAATAAAGCAAAAAAATTAATTGCTAGATTAATGACAATTAAAACCGAAAAAACAGGAGGCGATAATTAATGGCAGAAGCAAAGAAACCAGAATTAGTTGGTAAAGTTATCAGCGCTAAAAATGATAAAACTATTACTGTTTTAGTTGAAACTTATAAACCTCATAGATTATATGGAAAAAGAGTAAAATATTCTAAAAAATATGCTGCTCATGATGAAAAAAATATCGCAAAAGTTGGAGATACAGTAAAAATAAGATTTACTAATCCTATTTCAAAAACAAAGAGATATGAATTAGTAGAAGTCTTAGTTGAAGCTGTTATTCTTTAGGAGGTAATCTTTATGGTAATGCAAGAAACTAGATTAAAAGTTGCTGATAACAGCGGTGCAAGAGAATTATTAGTTATTCGCGTTATGGGTGGTAGTAAAGTTAAAACAGCTAATATCGGTGATGTAGTTGTAGGTACTGTTAAAAAAGCTATTCCTAATGGAACAATTAAAAAAGGAAAAGTTGTTAAAGCTGTAATCGTTCGAAGTGTAAACGGTGTTAGAAGAAAAGATGGTTCATATATTAAATTTGATGACAACGCTTGCGTTTTAATAAAAGATGATAAATCACCAGTAGGTACTAGAGTTTTAGGACCGGTAGCTCGTGAACTTCGTGATAAAGATTTCATGAA
>CANRCO010000023.1 GCA_947629125.1 uncultured Bacilli bacterium
ACATAAGGTTCTTTTAATACATCTAGCGGTGTATTAAGTGTTTGTCCAACTTTAGATAATTCATAAACTTTTTCTTTGTTCTTTTTTCCTTCAGAAAGTAGTAATCTTTCATATAAAGATGTTTCTAATTGCCTTTTTAATTCTCGCACACTCCAGTTAGAATTAATGCATTCTTTTTCGTAAAAATTTCGTTCATCAACATTTTCAATACTTAATAATTCACAATAATGAGACCAACTCAATTTTCCAGACACTGTCTGGAATTTTGGATAAGTTATATAAAGTTTACGCATGTTAAATAAATTGCTGACAGAAAACCCTGATCCTAAAATCTTTCTTAATTCCTTAGAAAGTTCTTTTATAATTTGTTTTCCATATTCTGCTTTAATATTTCCATTTTGCTCATTTTCAACAATAATTCTTCCAACATTCCAATATGCATATAACATTGTATTATTTACTTCATAAGCTACTTTTTTTCTACTACTTAAAATAATATCTTTAATTTCTTGAATCATTTCAGTGTTATTTTTTTCTAACATTTTTATCCTCCTTTCACGATTGATCTGATTTACCAATTCAAATATAGTTCATCTAATAAATTTTTTATCATAAAATATTTTATTTAAATTAATTATCTTAAATAAATAAGTAAAAGAAAAAGTCCATATTTTTTGATTATGAACTTTAAATTTTAAAATGGGGCGAAATGTGGGGATCGAACCCACGCATACCGGAGCCACAATCCGGCGTGTTAACCACTTCACCAATTCCGCCATAAACATAATCATAGAATATCAAAAAAATTAATAAATTGCAAGATAAAACAACTAGTTTTCCTTAGTTGCTTTATCTTTTTGAATTAAAAACCATTTGCAGCCATATGCACAAAAATTTTCAATATAATCATCTAAATTAGCAATATCATTAATTTTACTACATTTTTTATTAGATGAATCATTAAAACCTTTTAAACGTAATTTGCCATAAGCCCAATCACCAAAAATATAATCAAAATTATTAAAATAATCAGTAGCTTTATTAGTTAACTCCTCTAAATCAAAACCATCATTATGATTTTTAACTAATTTATATGTTAAATCATTAATTAATATTTCTGCCATTATCTACCTTCCTTTTTTAAAGATTTAAATAATTTTTGCCATAAGTTATTTGAAGAATAGTTTAATATTCCGACTTTATATATTTTGATACCAAAGTAATATAAAGCCCAAGTAAACACTAACATAACTATAGTTGAAATTCCCAGACTCACTAGACTAATTTCTCCTAAAATATATAATACTGGAGCAAGTAAAACTGAAATAAAAGGAATAAAAGCCATAATTTTTATAAATAATGCTCCTTCAAATGTGCTAGCCATAATAGCTAATAAATAGCTAGCTACAATAATCATCATAAGTGGTGTTTGAAGTTGTTGATAGTCTTCAATATTGGTAGTAATAGAAGCTAAAACTGCTGCTAAAATAGCATAAGCAATAAAACTAATGATAAATAAGATTATTATGATTGGTAAAGCCTTTGAAATAACCTCTATTAATCCACTATTTTTTACGATGGTAATACCTTGTGAAATATAACCACTTACAACACTATTAACACTACCAGCAGAATTACTTAATAAGAAACGAATTAACAAACCTAATAATCCATATCCTATTAATAAAATTGACTGAATAACAACAAATGATAAAGCAGCAATAATCTTAGATTTAAAATGAGTTTTAGGAGGAACACTAGAAATAATTATTTCCATTCCTCGACTAGTTTTTTCATCATTAATTTCTGCACCTAACATTTGTACTAAAGTTGTAATAAAAATAAAGAATGGAACAATAAATAAAGTAATAATACCTGTACTTAATAAATCTTTATATTCACTATCTTTATATGTATCTTTATCAGGACTAGTAACTTTCTTTTCTATTTTAACACTACTAGTTAAAGATGCTATTTGGCTTTCAGTTAAACCACTTTTTTCTAAAACATAATCATCTTTAATATTATTTAACGAAGTACTAATTAATTGGCTATCCATTAAAGATATACTATCAAAACTAATTATTTGAGCTTGTAAATAATTATCAGTAGAAGCCTCAATATTTAAAATAATGTCATCTTTTTCAATATCTGTTTCTAGTTTCTTAACTTTTTCTTTACTTAGTTTTATATCATAGTTACCAACATCTTCAATTAATTTACTATTTTGTTCAAAATATTTTTTAAAATTATCAAAGACTCCAACATTATCTACAACTAAAATATTGGTTGTATTTTCAAAATCACCACCAAATAAACTAATAATCCGATCAATATTTGCTAAAGAAATAATTAAAATGGCAATTAAAATATTAACAACTACAAACCATTTAGTTTTAATTTTTTTCTTTAAACTATGTTTAACTAAACAAGACATTTTTTTATTCATAAGTAGCACCTACTTTATCAATAAATATTTCATTTAAACTAGCATCTTCTACACTAAATTTTAAAATATTATCACATTTTTTTACATATGCAAAAACATCTTTAATAAAAGATTCATTTTCAATTTTTACAACTAACTCCTTACCAATTTTAGTTATATTTTCAACACCTTTTATTGCTTCTAATTTTTTTGAATCGACATCTCCTAATATATGGATATTCTTTTTTTGATAATCTTTTTTAATTTTATTAATCTCACCACTTAAAACACTGCGACCGTTAACTAAAATAACTAATTTTTCACAGAATAGCTCAACATGTTCCATTCGATGAGAAGAAAATATAATCATTTTACCTTCTTTTTTTAAATCTTTAATTACATCCATAATCATTTCAACATTAAGTGGGTCTAATCCTGAAAAAGGCTCATCTAATATTATCAATTCTGGATTATGAATAATAGCGCAAATAAATTGAATTTTTTGTTGATTACCTTTACTTAAATCTTTTATTTTTTTATTTTTATATTCCGTTATTTTAAAACGTTCTAACCAATAATCTAATTTCTCTATTATTTCTTTTTCCGTCATTCCTTTTAACTGTCCATAATAAAGAACTTGTTCAATTACTGTTAATTTAGTAAGCAAACTTCTTTCTTCTGGTAAGAAACCTATTTTATCAATATTATCATAAGTTATTTTTTCATTATTTAAAGTAATTGTTCCATTATTTTTATCAATTAGACCTAAAATTAACCGAAATGTAGTTGTTTTACCTGCTCCATTAACACCTAACAAACCAAAAATTTCACCTGGTTTAATTTGAAATGATAAGTTATCAACAGCTAACAAATTACCATAATATTTAGTAATATTTTCTACTTTTAACATATTAAAACCTCTCTAACCAAAGTATATCATAAATTTATTAGAAAAACATCTTTTCATTATTTATATACCCGATTATTAATAGATTTCCTTTAAAAAAATCATTCAATGATTAACATCAAATGATTATTTATGTTTAGTTAATGTTTTATTACTTTCATTATTATGAATTTCATTATCGCTAAGACCTTGCTTTTGCATATCTTGATATAATAAATATCCTTGTAAAATTTGTTCATCACTATAGCCTTGTTGTTTCAAACTATAATAAGATTCTATTTGCGATGGTGAAAGGTTTTCTAATACTTCACCTAATTTTTCTTTAGTATCATCTTGCTTAACTGTTGTAGTTGTTGTTATAAGGGTTGTAGTTTCTGTAGATATTTCAACATAATTATCAATAAGTTCTTTTAAAACTACGGCATTTTTAACTGGAGCTTCCTTAGTTTGAGTATAAGAAAAATCATTCATATTTAATAAACCTTCTGAATTATCAATTTTCCGAACTGTCCGATAAGGAATATTTTCAATTATTTGTTCTTCTTTAGAAATACTACGATATATGCCGATAGGAACTTCTTCTTCTTTAGTTGTTAAATTAACTAAGCCATATGTATAACAAACACGTTCATTTTCATCTTGAGTTAAATTAACAACTTTATAGTATTTTTGATTATTTTTAGCAATTATATAATCTTTTTCAACATTCACATAATTTCTTGTTTCACATAATTTTTTTATTTCATTATAATTTTCTAAATCTATTATATATTGTTTTAAATTTACTATATTACCATCTAAATTACTATGACTTTTTACAGTACCTACTCCAACACTTAAAGTTATTCCTGATAAAAGTCCTAATAAATACGCTTTTACATGTTTTTTTAAAGCCATACTACTTCACCCCATAAATCAGTAAGATTTATTATACACAATTTAAATTATAAGTCAAACAAAAAGACACATATGTGTCTTAATATCCTAATTTTTTATAATATTCATATAATTCTTTAAAACGATTAAAATGAACAACTTCTCTTTGTCTTAAGAATAGTAATGGTGCTAAAACATCTTCATCTTTAGCTAAATCAATTAAGTTTTCATAAACTGCCCGAGCCTTCTGTTCAGCAGCCATATCTTCCATTAAATCAGCAATTGGGTCAGCCGTAACTGCAAAATATGTAGCTGTAAATGGTACACCTGAGGCATCTACTGGATAAATACCTTTATTATGGTCGGCATAATAACTACCTAAACCAGCTTCTTCTAACTCTTTAAGTGATGCATCTTTTGTAAGTTGATGAACCATAGTTGCTATCATTTCACAATGACCTAATTCTTCAGTAGCTATATCATTTAATAAAGCTTTTCCCTTTTCATCAGGCATTGTAAATTTTTGAGAAAAATAACGCATTGCTGCTGCTAACTCACCATTAGCTCCACCAAATTGAGTTAATATGTATTTAGCCATTCTTAAATCTTTTTTTCTAATATTTATTGGATAATTAGTGTGCTTAACATATTTAAACATACATATGACCTCCTTCATTGTCCCAAGGCCATGGATTATCAATCCATTCATATTTACTTTGTTCAACTTCATCTAAAGTTAATGGACCATACATTTTATCGTATTCCACCATTAAACGATTCATTTCATAAACATATTTTTTCATTAAATTATAAGCTTCATTATCTTCTGGATGTAAATCTAAATATAAATTTAAATCATTAATAGCAAAACTTAATTCTTGAATTTTACATAATTTTTCTTCTCTTTTTGACTTAGGTTCTATTGGTAAATAAGTATATTTTTTATAAGGAACATATTCATTACGGAATAAATTACCTTTTAAAAAACCTTCTTTTGGAGCTAAAATATTATCTACTCGGTTGAAATCACTACCTGGTATTTCAAAAAAAGAAAAATCAAAATTAAAATCTTTATCATCAAATAACATTAAACTAACCTCCTACATTATAGTATGTTCTTAGTCAATTTAATTACAGGCGAATAACTATTTAAAAAGAATTTTAAACTAATTTTTTTACTTTACAAAACTTGAAAAATATATTGTATATTCTTGGCAAAATAAACATTTTAATGATATAATTATAATGGTGAATAAAATATGGCAAAGAAGAAAAAATCCCAAGCAAATTCAAAAGAACAATTTCCCTATAGTGTTGAACTATTAGGTTTATTTTTAATATTATTAGGTATCATTGGTTTTGGTTTTGGACCAGTTGGTGCGATGATTAAAAAATTTGCAATTTTTTTAGTAGGTACATGGTGGTTAATACTACTTTTTATTGTTTTATTTATTGGTATTTATATGTTATTTAAAAGAAAATTACCCAAATTTATGTCATCAAGATTAGTCGGTTTATATGTTTTAATTATCGTTGTTTTAGCTTTATCACATTTAGGTTTTGTAGAAAATTCCAAAACTGCCGGTGATATTATGCATGCAACTATTGATAATTTTATGGACCGAATTAATAGTATTGGTACAACTAGTGATTTATTTACATCTGGTGCTACTTCAATTGAAGTTGGTGGTGGTATTTTAGGTGCAGTCTTTTCCATAGTTTTAACAACTTTATTTGGTATAACTGGAACAAAAATTGTTGCTGTAGCTTTAGTTTTATTTGGATTTATTTTACTATTTAATATAACATTTGCCGATATTTTAAATAAAATAAAATCAGCTTTTGTCTCTGAAGAAGATGAAGATAAAGAACCTAAAAAACTTAAAAAAGATAAATTAGGTTTATTACCGGCGAAAAAAGCAAATAAAGATGAAAAAGATGATAAGATAATTATTACAAGTATGGAAGAATTAAATCCTATTAAAAGCCCTAATGAAAATAATAAGATTACTGATAATACATACTTAGAACAAGCTCAAAATTATAAATTACCAACGCTTGATTTATTAGATGATGTTAAAGAAAATAAAAAAATTGATAACTCATTTACCAAATCTAATAAAGAAATATTAGAACAAGTATTAAAAGATTTTCAAATCGAAGCTCGTGTTGTTGCGATTCATATTGGACCAAGTGTTACACAGTATGAATTAGTTGTTCCTAATGGTACTAAATTAACTAGAATTAGTAATATTAATAAAGAAATAGCTCTGGCTTTAGCTGCTAAAGATGTAATAATTCAAACACCTATTCCTGGAAAAAGTACAATTGGTGTCGAAATACCTAATCCTAAAATTACTCCAGTTAAAGTTAAAGAAATATTATCAACGACCAAACGAGGTGCTAAAGAAGATAATGTAATTGTTGCTTTAGGTAAAAATATTATGGGTACTCCAATTACAATGGATATAGCTAAAACTCCCCATTTATTAGTTGCTGGTTCAACTGGTAGTGGTAAATCAGTTTGTATTAATACAATCATTGCTTCAATTTTAATGCGCTATCGTCCAGATGAGGTAAAAATTGTTTTGGTTGACCCAAAAAAAGTTGAGTTATCTAATTATAATGGTGTGCCTCACTTACTATGCCCAGTTGTTACTGATGCGAAAAAAGCTAGTGTCACATTACAAAGAATTGTGGCAGAAATGGAAAAACGTTATGATACATTTAGTGATACTAAAGTAAAAAATATTACAACATATAATGCTTATATTGATAAAGAAAATGAAAAAAATAATTCTAATTTACCACGAATGCCTTACATTGTAGTCATAATTGATGAACTTGCGGATTTAATGTTAGTAGCAAGTAAAGAAGTTGAAGATTCTATCATGCGAATTACACAAATGGCCCGAGCTGCAGGTATTCATTTAATTGTTGCAACCCAAAGACCATCAACCGATGTTATTACCGGTGTTGTTAAAGCCAATATTCCATCACGAATTTCTTTTGCCGTATCAAGTCAAATAGATTCTCGTACTATTTTAGATGCTAGTGGTGCCGAAAAATTATTAGGTAAAGGTGATATGCTTTATCTACCAATGGGAGCAAATATGCCTACTCGTATTCAAGGTTGCTTTATTTCAGATGATGAAATAAAAAGAATAATTGATTATGTATGTAGTGCTGGAGTTGCTAAATATGATGAAAATATAATGGTTAGTAATAACGAAACGGCTACAATGGCCGGTAGTAGTTCGAGTGAAGAATATGAAGACCCACTTTACAATGAAATAGTTGAATTTGCAATTTCGACTGGTAAAATTAGTGCATCATTAATTCAAAGAAGATTCCGTCTAGGTTATAACCGTGCAGCACGAATTGTCGATTTATTAGAAGAGCGCGGAATAATCGGACCACAAAATGGTTCTAAACCAAGAGAAGTTTTAGTAAAATTAGAAGAAAAAAATGACGAAGAATAACAGTTACAATTTATTATGGATTGTGTTACAATGAATGTAAGAAAGGGTTTGATTATAATGCGGAAAAATAAAAAAAATGCTAGTAATCGTTATATACCAACTAAAAACTATATTTTAACTGCTTTAATAATAGTCTTTATTATATTCTTAACTTTTTATATTATAAAGTGGTATCAAGTAAAAACCAGACAAAATATTCAAGACCACTATTTAATAACTTCTAATACAATAAGTTTAGAAATTGATGAATATGATGAAATTGATAATATTTTAACAGAAAGTCCTAGTTTCTATTTCGTTTATGTTAGTTACACTAATGATAAAGACACATATAATTTAGAAAAGAAAATAAAACCTCTTATAGACGAACACAATTTAATTAATAATTTCTACTTAATTGATGCAACTAACATGTTAAAAGATAAAGATTATTTAACAAAAATAAATGAAAAATTAAATATTACTAAAAAGAAAATTACAAAATTACCAGTTATTCTTTATTTTGAAAATAATGAATTAATTAGTAAAGTTGATAATGCTAAAGATTTTGAAGCATTAATTAAAATTCAAGACATTGATGAATTAAGCCGCTAAGGCTTTTTTTAAAGGAGATTTTATGTTAAACGTTGTACTATTTGAACCAGAAATACCAGGCAATACAGGAAATATAATGCGTACTTGTGTTGCAACTGATACTAAATTACATTTAATTAAACCACTTGGTTTTTCATTAGATGAAAAATATATTAAACGCAGTGGTGTTAATTATATTGATAAATGTGATTATACAGTATATGAAAATATCGAGGAGTTTTTTGAAAAAAATAAAGGTACTTATTATTTTCTTACAAGATATGGTCATAAGCCTCATACTAGTTTTGATTACTCTAATCAAGATAAAAATATTTATTTTATTTTTGGAAAAGAATCAACTGGAATTCCTCCAACTATTTTAAAACCTTATATTGATAAATGTTTGAGGTTACCGATGACTAAGAATGTTCGTGCTTTAAATTTATCTAATACCGTGGCAATTGTAATTTATGAAGCTTTAAGACAACAAAATTACCCTAACCTTTTATTTGATGAGCCTCATAAAAGTAAAAATTTTATTGAAGAAAGTTAAAAAACTATATTTCTATAGTTTTTTCTTATTTTCTAAATTTAGTTCTCTTTGTAATTGATTATGATGTGTAGCACTTGGTGATGAGGCAATATCATTTAATGATACACCTAAATCAATTTGTTCTTTTTCTAACATTTGATATAATTCATTTTGTTTTAAATCTTTTTCAGTTAACCTTTTAATTATTCGAGGATTTTGAATTTTATAAAATAAGGATGCTTGATATCTTAAACCTACAGAAGTATCATAAACCCATTTATTGTTATCCATATCAACACATTCTAAAAAACAATGATATTTATTATCAACATTATATTTGGGATTTAATTCTAAATCATTTATATAAGCATAGACAACTTCAAATTTAGTATTTTTAAAAGCTTTACTTAATAACATACTAAAAACTTCACAGTTACCTTGACATAATTCATGATAAGATAAAAGTACAGATAAAGGTATATTTTGATATTTAATATGTCTTAGTTTTTCTAATGTGAATTCATCATAATTAGCAATTAAATTTTTATTCCAACCATAAAGATGCAATGCCACTTCTTTTATAATATATTTATACCAAATTAATTCTTTTTTCATTTAAAACTCCTTAAATTTATATATTATCCTACCATAAAAATTAAAATAATCCAACTATTTTAATATTATTAAAAAAATTTACAACTATTACCGTTGCAAATTTTAGTTAATATTTAGTTTATTATAAACTACTTGAAAATAATTTAAAAATTGATTTATCTCATCTGTAGTTGTTAAATGTGATAAACTTATTCGAATAGTACTTGCAGCTCTTTGTTTATCGTTATATAAAGCTAAAACACTACTACTTAATTCACCACTACTACATGCTGTATTAGTTGAAATATATACTTCTTTTTCTGCTAAAGCATTTATAAATGTTTCTGGTTTTATATTGCCTAAACTAATATTTAAGATATGAGGTATTGAATATTTTGTATTATTAATTTTTACATTAGGATACTTACTAGTTAATTCTTTAACAATTTTTTCATTTAAGCGTGTGATAAATCTCTCTTTTTTATCTAAATCAGTTAGGGCAATTCTAATTGCTTTAGCCATAGCAACAATTAATGGTAATGCTGGTGTTCCTGGCTTTAATTCGTTAGATTTACCACTACCATATTCTAAAGGAACTAATTTAATTTTGCTATTTTTATAAAGTAAACCTATTCCTTTTGGTCCATATATTTTATGCGCTGAAAAACTAGCTATATCAACATCATTTAAACATACTGTAGTTTTTCCTAAAGCTTGAGTCATATCAGAATGAAAAATAGTTTCTGGATTTACCTTACGAATTATTTGACGAATAAATTTTAATGGTTGTCTAATCCCCACTTCACTATTAACTGCATTTACACTAACTAAAATTGTATCATCTTTTATTTTATTTTTTAAATCATCAAAATCAATTAACCCATCACCATCATTTTCAATATAATCAATTGTAAAACCTATGCTTCTTAAATAGTCACATATTTTATAAATGGAAGGATGTTCTAATTTTGAAACTAAGATATGTTTACCTCTTTTATGTTTAGCTAAAGCCACTCCAATTAAAGCCATATTATTTGATTCAGTTGCTCCGGAAGTATAAATAATTTCACTTTCCATTACTTTTAATAAATCACTAATTTGTTTAGTAGCACTTTTTAATAGTTCATTAGATTTACGTCCCAAACTATGTAAGGAATTAGGATTACCTATAAACTCCCGTGAAGTTTTATTATATGAATCCAATACTTCAAAAGATACTGGAGTAGTAGCACTATAATCGAGATAAATCATGTTTTCACCCTATTTCTTATTTTTGATATTCATCAATTAATCTTTTATAAATACCTGGTTCAATAATATTTATAGAATTAATTGCATTTTCTAAACTTAATTTAAAATTTCCTTTGTAAAAAGCATTTTCAGCTTTAGTAAGTCCTAAATCAACAGCACTATTAATTGGACGATAACGATTTCCATACATTATTGCCGTTTCAGCCATTTGAGCAGTTTTTATTGTTTCCTTTGTAGTATTAAATACTTTTAAAACTAAATCTCGAGCATTATCAACTCGCACATTTAATAATTTAATCGAAATTGGACGATTTTCTAAAACTAAAATTACTTCATCAATTGCTGCAGATGCTTCAGAAAGTTCTACATAATATTCTTTGGGAATAATTGGCAACTTGAAAGTTTTTATATTTTCTTTAGCTTTAATCAAAATTTCTTTAATTTTATCTAATTGTTCACGAGCTCTTATTTCATCTTCTTTTAATGAACCAAATGTTCTTAAAGTTATATCTAATTTATCTTCAACTTTAGTTAAACGAACATTTAATAATTCCATTTCTTTACCTAGACGAGAATAAGCTTGCGTTTTTTTATGATATAATTCAATAACACTATCATAATTTCGGCGAATTGATGCTAATTCATTTTTTAGTTCATCAATGACTGCAGCTTCTTCATCCGTTAAATCATAACTATATTTTAAGTCATCAATTTTTTTATATAATTCATTATTAATTTTTTCTAATTTAGTTACTTTAACTAATATTGTTCTTTTATAATCATCAAAAATAGTTTTAGCAATTTTTTCTTTATCAAAATCATTATATAATGAATCATAATAATCCATCATTGTTTTTAATTCAAAAATAGAATCTTGAATATTTAAAACATTTAAACGTTGAAAAATATCTTGAATTTTTTTATTACCTTCAGCTATATTATATTCAATATTTAAATAATCTAAATTAAAACCATCTTTTCGCATTTTTTTAGCAATAGTTTCAATATCTAAAATCTTACGAGGAATTAAATTTTTGCCCATCATAATAATACTTGGAGCTTCTTCGATAATTAATTTTAAATTACCAATTGTATCATCGATTGCTTTAACAATTTTACCAACTTCCATATAGGCATTTTTTTCCATAGTAAGTTCAAAAGCAGCAAATAATTTATCAATGTTTTCAAATTGTAATTCAATCGGTGAAGAAATATCTTCATATATATCTTTATCATTATTATATTTAGTTAAAATTTCCCGATAGTCAGCTTTTAATTTGGTAATAATCTCTCGATTTTTTTCTTCACTTAAAGTAATTTCTTTTATTTCATTTAATAAAAAAGTTGATTTTGCTTTAACATGTGCTACATGTAGCTCAGCATCCATAATTAAATCATCTAATTTTTTATAATCTTTTTCCGCAAAAGCATCTTCAATTTCAATTAAATTATCTGTAATTTTAGGAACTTCTTCATCTTTAATTTTTTTAAAACGACTTTGCCAATCATCATATAATTCTTGCATCATATCATTATTAATTAAAGCTTCTACTTTATTAAGTTCACTTAAAATTGATGCAGATATTATTAAATTTTTATCTCTTTCTAAATTTGTAATTGCATTTTGATATCTTTTTTTGGTTTTACCACTTATGATATTCAAAACAATTATTATTATAATCATTGTTACTATATAAGCAGAAAAACCTAATAAAATAAATAATGTTTCATTCATATTATCACATCCTACAATTACTTAATTATTTTATCATATTTTTTAGTAATTGTCGAAAAAAATTTATTTTAATTTGCCATAATATAAGCAATCACAATCTTAAAATATTCTATCACAAATTAAAATATTTTAAAACTCGAACATTTTATTGTTCGAGTTAATATCAATATAATGCGAATGACGTAGTTATCTATAACTTTTTAATTGCTACCTTTTAAATTATTTTTAAATAATTTTCGTAATCTTTTATAAACATCAGGTTCGTCAATATTTTTAATTTCATTATTACTAGAATATTGTATTACATCATCAATAGTAGGTTCAACAATACTTATTGGACTAGATGTTAATTTAAATCTATCTTTCTCAATAAAATCGATTCTGAACCATTTTAAATCAAACTTGCCATCTTTCACAGTTAATAGCATATCAGAATATTTTCCCAAAAAAGCTGGGCCATAAACTTTAAAATCTCTTATTTCTTCAATTTTTTTTAGAGAATTTGCTTTTTGATAGTTTTCAGTAGTACCATTTTCAGGATTTATAATTCTAGCAATATTATAATCTATTTTTCTGCTTCTTAATTCCATTTCAATAATTTCATTATCACTTGGAATAACATTTTTACCAATATAAATTTTATCTTTATCGTTTCTTGCAAATGATATTCTTCCATTTCTATTTAAAACATACATAGAGTCATAATTGCTACTATCAAATATTTTTTCTATTTCATATCTATCTAATTCTACAGAATCTTCTATTCCATAACTTTCATCAACTGGCAAAAATTCTTCTAACCATAAGGCTCTATCATTATCTTTAAAAAAGTAATTTTTGTGAAAGCGAAAGCCTTCTACTGATCCTCTAAAATTCAAATATATTTTATTATATTCAAATAGTTCAGTAAACTGAAGCCAATCATTTTTCTCTTTTTCATGGTATGGAAACAAATTTCTATTTGGATGATTATCATATTTATTGACTAAAACTTTATCTCCAACTTTTAAAAATATTATCTCATCTGTACTTACAATAAAATGGAAAAAACTAGTGTATGTCATAAGTTGTACTAAGTTTCCTATACAATATTTTTTATCTATTGCTTGAATCATTGTATAAACCTCCTTTTGATATAACTATTATAACATTTTTTTCTGATTACTGGTAGATATATCATTAAATGCTCACCCTTGTGTATTATGACTTCTTTAGCATTTATAGATTTAGCAAATATTTTTAAAACATATTGCTTTTGTTGTTGAATATATTCCACACGATAATTAATCAATTCCATACTTTTTTCTAGTTAATTTTTCAGTTACTTTTCCTAATTCAGGAACAAATAATGATAATTCTTCTCTTTTACATAAGTAGTTTTCTAACATTGCTGAAATAACCTCTTGTTTAAAAGGTAAAAT